>NZ_JABDWC010000030.1:0-91816 GCF_019685155.1 Rhizobium sp. NZLR1b | reverse complement strand
GGCAGGCGAGAAGCGGCGAATACTTCACCACCCATCTGTTCAGCGTCGCGTGGTCAACGGTAACGCCGCGCTCGGCCATGATCTCTTCCAGATCACGATAGGAGACTGCATATCGGACGTAGAAAAATACCGCGTATAGAATAACCTCTTTCGGGTAATGGCTGCCTTTGAAATCGACCATGATCTGGAACTCAACCTGCCTGCTCATCTTCAACCCAGATCTATGGCATCACCAACCTGGCGGCAAATGTGCTGAGAAATTTGCGACAGAACCCTTTGCAAGGCGTGACCGGTGTCTTCTACATCGGCCCTGTGTTCGAGCCGAATGAAGTCCAATTTGGACTAAACATGATCGCGGCGGCTCAGCGCGCTGGTGTGCGCAAGTTCGTGTTCTCGTCGGTGATCCACCCGATCCTTAGCCTGCCCAACCATGCGGCTAAGACGCCGGTCGAGAACGAACTGATCAACTCGGATCTCGATTACACGATACTTCCCATGCGTGTAGTTTCAGAACTACGCGCCCCTTCATGGGAACGGATCGTCGAGACCAGTTGCCTGGCTGAGCCGTGGTCAGCCGAGACCCGTTTCAGCCGCGTGGATTACCGGGACGTCGCGGAGGTTGCCGCCATCGCGCTCACCGAAGATCGCCTGGCCTATGGAACTTTTCGAGCTGTGTGCGCCTGATAGCATGAACCGCAACGATGTGCGGCGCTCATTGGTCAAGTTATGAGAAGGAAGATCAGGGTCGCAACGGTCGATCGGGCAAAGAATTCCACCCCGAAACTGAACCGGCTCAGTTCCGGATGGAAATCAACCGAACGACCTGAGCCGGTAACGCGGCAATAGTTCGCGCTTCATGTTCAGGTCGTCGACGAGGCCGTCTCCTGCAGATGGCGCCTGCGCCAGGCAGCGGGCGCCTCGCCGGTACGCTTGCGGAAGAAGCGAGTGAAATAGGCCGGATCCTCGACACCGATTTCGCGCCCAATGTCTTCCACCGATCGGACGGTGAACATCAGAAGACGCTTCGCCTCCAGCAGCCGCCGTTCCAGCAGCAACTCCTTGACGGACAATCCGAAGACTTCGCGGGCCGCCTTGTCGAGCAGATGTGGCGTGGTCGCAAGCTCATTCACGTAGGCCCTGACAGGCCAATCCTCCTTGTAGTGAAGGTCGATGACACGGCGTAGCGCAAGACCGAGTGAGACCGTCGTCGAGGTGGACGGCAATGCCACGCGACCGCCGATGCGGCCCATCAGTGACAGCACGACGCCGATCAGACCACACAGCACCTTCTCGTCTTCCGTACCGCGATCACGATAATCTTCGGCAATCATATCGAGGAGTGTGCCGAGCTTCGACCATACCGGGTCCGACGGCTGGCCGGCCAGGAAGGTCGGCACGTCGAGATTGAGCGCGACCTGCGGCACGATCGCCTTCAGCATGTCGTCCGAGATCGACACGACAATCGCGTCGGACTGTTCGTCGACATCGAAACCATGCACCACGTTGCTCGGCACGAAGCTCACGGCGGGAGCGGAAAAATTCCAAGTCTCCTCTTCGATCCGATAGGCTCCGCCACCTTGAAACCAGTAAGTGATCTGCCCCATCAGCGGATGTTTGTGCGGCGAAACATGTCCGAAATGCAGGGTTTTTCGCTCCATCACTGTTTCGACATGCAGGAATCCCACATCGAGCGAGCGGCTCGGCTCGCCATAGACGAAAAAAATCGGAACGTCGCTTCGTGTCGCCATGCCGGAAAAAGTACCAGCGAATTCCCTTCTTTGTCCATAGTCTATCCGCGGCTCCCGTTTTAGCTTCTGACAATATTCCAAGGGAGGAACCTGAGATGCGAGCTGAAGACCACCGCGGCGACAAGACCCGTCCGTTTACCGGCGCCGAATATCTCGCCAGCCTGCGCGACGGTCGCGAGGTCTATATCAACGGCGAGCGCATCGCCGACGTCACCAGCCATCCGTCGATGCGTAATTCCGCGCGTTCGATCGCGCGGATGTATGATGCGCTGCATAACGAAAAGACCAAAGACCGGCTGACATCGCCGACCGATACCGGCAATGGCGGCTATACCCACAAATATTTCCGGGTGGCGAAATCTTCAGCTGAGCTCGTCGCCCAGCAGGGCGCCATCGCCGATTGGGCTCGCATGTCCTATGGCTGGATGGGCCGCACCGCCGATTACAAGGCGGCGCTGATGAACACGCTCGGTGCCAATGCCGACTGGTATGGGCCGTTCAAGGACAATGCACTCGCCTGGCACAAACGCGCGCAGGAAGCAGCGCTGTTCATGAACCACGCGATCGTCAATCCGCCGATCGACCGGCACAAGCAGGCCGATGCCGTCAAGGATGTCTTCGTCCACATCACCAAGGAAACCGATGCCGGCATCTACGTGTCCGGCGCCAAGGTGGTCGCCACGTCCTCGGCGCTGACGCATTACAACTTTCTCGCCCAAAGCTCGGCGACGGTGACGGAAGACCCCTCGCTCTCGGTCATGTTCATCGTTCCGATGAATGCGCCCGGGATCAAGATGTTCTGCCGCGTCTCCTACGAGCAGACCGCCAACACGATCGGCCAGCCCTTCGACTATCCCTTGTCCTCCCGCTTTGACGAGAACGATGCAATCCTGGTGCTCGACAACGTCTTCGTCCCCTGGGAGGACGTGCTGGTCCTGCGCGATGCGGCCAAGATCCTGTCCTTCCATCCGGCCTCCGGCTTCATGCACGGCTATTGCTTCCAAGGCTGCACGCGCTTTGCCGTCAAGCTTGACTTTATGGCGGGGCTGCTTGCAAAGGCACTGCGGGCCACCGGCGGTGATGCCTTCCGCGGCAATCAGGCGGCGCTCGGCGAGGTCATTGCGCTGCGCCACATGTTCTGGTCCTTTTCCAACGCCATGGCCCACAATCCGCAACCATGGGCGAACGGCGCCGTGCTGCCCAACATGGAAGCGGCGCTTTCCTACCGCACCTTCATGTCGGAGGCCTATCCGCGCGTCATCGAGACGGTGCGCAAAGTCGTAGCCTCGGGGCTGATCTATCTCCCCTCCTCCACCAAGGATTTCGGCAATCCCGAGATCGACCGCTATCTCGCCCAATATGTGCGCGGCTCCAACGACATGGGCCATATCGAGCGCATCAAGATCATGAAACTGCTTTGGGATGCGACCGGCACCGAATTCGGCGGGCGTCACGCGCTCTACGAACTCAACTATGCCGGCGCGCCTGAGGAAGTCCGGCTGCAGGTGCTAAAGGGCGCCGAGCGCGGCGGACGGCTGAAGGAGATGGAAGCGCTCGTCGACCAATGCATGAGCGACTACGACGAAAATGGCTGGACCAGTGACACCTGGCTGCCGCCGCTCGATGCAGCGTCTCCCGTGCGTAACGCGGCCGAATGAGGCGACGACCATGGAGGAGCAAGTCTCGAAAACCGAGTTCCGCAATGCGATGGCCAGGGTCTGCGCCCCGGTCAACGTCATCACCACCAACGGACCCGCCGGGCGCGGCGGGTTCACCGCCACCGCCATGTGCAGCGTCACCGACGAACCGCCGACACTGCTCGTTTGCATGAACGGCCGCTCAGCCCAATGCGGCGTCTTTCTCGAAAACCACCGCTTTTGCGTCAACGTACTCGCAGATGATCACCAGGAGCTGGCCGGCTATTTCGCCGGCCGCCAAGCGGATATGGCGGCCCGGTATGCCGCGGCGGAATGGGTCGATATGCCATCGGGAACCCAGGCACTGGCCGGCGCCATTGTCTCCTTCGACTGCCGGCTCGCCGAGGCGCGCCTGGTCGGCACGCACCATATCTTCATCGGCCAGGTCATTGGCATTCGCTCGCGGGCGGATGGCAATGCACTGCTTTACTTCGACCGCAACTATATCAACGTGCCGACGCAGGTGGGCAGTTTCGGTGGCTAGTGCATCGGGCCGATGCCTGGCGTCAATGTGGTACAGCGCCTGAAAAAACTCCTGCGCTGTACCACCTATCGCAGCGTGACGTTCGATGTCGAGGGAGCGCTGAATTCCCAGCCGCGAATCTGCACCGGGCCGTCATCACGGAGCGCGATCTCCGGCGGTTTGTCGATCAGATAGGTGGACGCCGAATTGATCTGCTGCCGGGCAAACCAGCGCCCTGCACAAAAGTGATGGCCGAAGCCGAAGGCCGCGTGACTTCCCTCGTACGGTGAATGTCGAAGCGTCCCGGATCCGTGAACCGCTCTCGCAATACGAGGCCGAGGCGAGCACGGCGGCGACCGGTTGATTGGCGGGATCGTCACGCCACCGATTTCGACGGCCTGTGTCGTCTGTCGCGTCTGCGTAGCGATCGGCGTGATCCAGCGCAAGGCTTCGTCGACGGAGCGCGGAAGAAGCGCATCGAGATCGCCCTTCACTTCCGCGAACTGATCCGGGTTCTGCAAAAGGCCTGCCATGATCGAACCCGCTCCCTGGCCAGGCTCCTGCATGCCGCCAAGCTGCACGACTTTGAGTGTCGGCAGCACGAATTCTATGGTGCGAGTCTGGTCCTCGGGCATGCCGTCATGCAGCATATGCGACAAGGCGGAATCGTCCGGCTCTTCGATGAGCTTCTGCATCACGGGCGTCACGGTGATTTCGGTGCTGACTGCTGGCCGAAATTCCTGTTTTAGAGCTGGATCCACGCGGTTTTCAGATCGACATATTTGTCCAGCGCATGCAGCGATTTGTCATGACCATTGCCCGATTGCTTGACGCCGCCGAGCGGAACGCTGTTGTCTGACCCGCCATAGGTATTGACATGCACGACGCCGGCGCGAATTCCGCGCACCATCCGGTGGGCGCGCGACAGGTTCGACGTCCAGACGGCGGAGGCCAGGCCGTATTCTGTGGCGTTGGCGATCTGCAGGGCTTCCGCCTCCGTCTCGAACGGAATGACCGACAGGATCGGCCCGAAGACCTCCTCACGGGCAAGCGCCATCGATGGTGTCACGTCGAAGACCGCCGGCCGCATGTAATAGCCGCCCGTCTCCTCCAGGATGCGGGCGCCGCCGGTGCGCAGCAGAGCGCCCTCCGAGACGGCCTGGGCGACATGGCCGAGGTCTTTCTGCAACTGGATCTCGCTTGAGATCGCGCCCGCTTCGGTTGAAAGCTGCAGCGGGTCTCCGACCCTCATGGAGGCGGCAATGCCGGCGACCTTTTCCGAAAATTCCTCGTGGATCGATTTTTCCACAAGCAGGCGGGAGCCCGCGACGCAGACCTGGCCGGAATTGCGGAAGATGCCGTAAGCCGACACCGTGGCCGCCTGATCGAGATCCGGCGCATCTGCAAAGACGATGTTCGGAGATTTGCCCCCGAGTTCGAGATAGACGCGCTTCAGATTGGAGCGCGCCGAATATTTCAGCAGCCGGCGCCCGACCGGGCCTGAACCGGTAAAGGCCAGCACATCGATATCCATGTGCAGCCCGAGTGCTTCGCCGCTGACGGCGCCGCGCCCGGTGACGACGTTGAGCACGCCATCCGGCAATCCCGCCTCTGCGCAAAGTTCGGCGAGCCGCAGCAGCGTCAGCGACGCGCCCTCGGCCGGTTTCAGCACCACGGAATTGCCGGCCACTAGTGCCGGTGCAATTTTCCAGGCGCCGATCATCATCGGGAAATTCCACGGCACGATGGCGGCGACGACGCCCACCGGCACGCGGTGAACGAGACCGAGAATATTGTCGACCGTCGGAGCGATCTCGCCATAGACCTTGTCGATCGCCTCGGCATAGTAGCGGAAGGTGCCGGCGGCACTGCCCGGCTCGGCCTTCAGCGCCATGGAGATTTCCGTGCCGTTGTCGCGCACGCCGAGCACGGCGAGTTCGAGCGCGCTCTTCTCGATCAATTCGGCAATCTTCAGCAGCACTTTCTTGCGCTCAGCAGGTGCTGCCTTCGACCAACTGCCCTTTTCGAAGGCACGCCGCGCTGCCTTGACGGCGAGATCGACATCGTCGGCGCCGGCATCGGCGATCGTCGTCAACCGGGTTCCGTCGATCGGCGAGATGACATCCATCGCAGCACCGCTGACAGGCGGTCGCCATGCGCCGCCGATGAACAGCGACCGAGGTGCAATGTCGAGCATCCGGAGTTGATTGATCTTGTCCTGCATCTCAATCCTCGCAAAATTAAAGCATGTCGCGCAAAACTGTGCAGCGATTTTGCGCGCGTTAGATCGGCGGGCGATGCGCCCCGCCCGCCAATCTAACCAGTTTCATCAGGCTTCCTGGCCCGCGCCGAGACGTCCGAAGCTCACTGAATCCGCCGATCTCAACCGCGCGGCAGCCATGAAGCCGATGATCGCTGCGATCAGCACGAGACCCGGAAGGAAGACGGCCAGAACGCCGCTCGCTCCGGCAATGCTGCCGAAATAGATGGTGATATAGACCACCAGCGCCATCAGGATTACGCCTGTCACAACCGGGAGCACCTTGGTCACCAGCATATTGTTTTCGAGACCTGGATTGCGGCCGAAGAAGGCAACGATCGCAAATGCGGTAAACGCCATCAGCAGGATGATTGCCAGCGTGCCGACATTGGTGAGCCAGGAAAACAGCGCCAGCACCGGATCCTGCCCGGTGAAGGCAAAGAGAGCGACGACGACAGCCGCAATGACTGTCTGGATCACTGAGCCGACATGCGGGCTCTGGAATACCGGATGGGTGACGCCGACAGACTTCGGCAGCAAGCCTTCGCGGCCGGCGACATACATGTAACGGGCAACGCCGTTGTGGAAGGCAAGCACGCCGGCAAACAGGCTGGTGACAAACAGGATGTTCATGACCACGACAATCCAGTGGCCGACATAGCGCTCGGCGAGGCCGAACAGGAACGTCGTCGGATCGGCAAGGCCCTGCAGTTCGGGAACAAGCTTGTCGGCGCCGCTGCCGGCCACCATCAGCCAGGAGGTCAGCATGTAGAAGAGGCCGATGATCAGCACGGAAATATAGGTCGCACGCGGCACGGTCTTGTGCGGCTCGCGGGCTTCCTCGCTGTAGATAGTGGTGGCTTCGAAGCCGATGAAGGCGGCAAAGCAGAAAAGGATGCCGATTGCCGGCGTGCCGCTCATGAACGCAGCTGGCGTGAAGGGGGTGGCCGAAAGGCCGCTGTCGCCGCCCTTCAAGAAGATCGCCGCATCGATGACCAGGACGACCAGATATTCGAGAATGACGAGAACGGTCAGAACTTTGGCCGAGAGATCGACACGGCGATAGCCGAAGACGGCCACGATCGCGATACCGATAAAGGTCCAGACCCACCAGGGCAATTGCAGGCCGAGGCCGGCGAAGAGGCCCGAGGTTGCTGCGCCGAACAGGCCGAAGACGCCGATCTGCATCGCATTATAGGCCAGGATGGCGATCAACGCCGCTGCTCCTCCCATCATGCCGCCCAGACCTTGGGCCGTGTAGGCATAGAATGCGCCGGCATTGCGGATGTGCCGGGCCATGGCGACGTAGCCGACGGCAAAGAGCAGCAGGATCAGCGTGACCAGCAGAAAAGTGAGCGGAATGCCCGGTCCATTGCCAAGCATCATCGACAGCGGCACGCCGCCGGCAACCGCCGTCAGAGGGGCTGCGGCCGAAACCACCAGGAAGGTCACGGCACCGACGCCGAGGCTGTTCTTGCGCAGCTGGTTCTCAGCCGTGCCTTGCGAGTTTTGCGTATTCATCTGCCTTCGTTCCCCTTGTTAAGAACATCCGATAATCCCTGCGATTGCGCGCAGGCGACCTCCACCAGAACCGGACTGACAAACGGGCGCTTATGCTTTTGTTGATTTTACCGCCGTCAGCGCTTATGGTTCATTATTTGAACCGCAGCTTCAAATATAGACTTGCAAACAATCCCTGCGTCTGTCAAGTTATTTCGCATGTTAAGTATCTTGGGTCGCCGCCATCGTGCCGCGGCGCAGGGTCTGCGGCCTGATCTGACCGATGGCGCCGAGCCGACGCGGGGAAACCTGGGCATGACCCGACCCAAGAGGAGGAACGATGAGCACGATCGGAAAGGCGCTTTCATTGCTGGATACGCTGTCGCGACTGGATAAGGAGGCGGGTCTGACGGACATCGCCCGCCTGTGCGCGCTCGACAAGGCGACGACCCGCCGCTTTCTGGTGGAATTGGAAAAACACGGTTTCGTCGAGCAGGATCCCGATACCCGCCGCTATCGGATCGGATCGGCGCCGGTTCGTCTCGCACGCATTCGCGAGGCCCGCTATCCGTTCCTGCGCGTTGCCATTCCCTTCATCAAGGCGCTCGCCGAAACATCGATGGAAACGGTGCATTTCTCCGAGTTCTCCGGTGGCCAGCTTTCGACCATCCACGTGGAGGATTCGCCGCGGGCTCACCGCGTCATCGTCGAAGTCGGCATCCCCCTGCCCTTTCACGCCACCGCATCCGGCCTGGCCTTCCTCGCCTTCTGCCCGCCGACGGAGATCGACGAAGCGCTTGAAAAGCCACTCGAAAAGTTCACAGACCACACCGTCGTCGATCCCGCACGGGTGCGCGATCTGCTCCAGGAGACGGCTGCGCGAGGCTTTTCCATCAGCCATCAAGGTCTCGAAGCCGGTGTCGTCAGCACGGCTGCGCCGATCCGCGCACCCGGCGGTCATCCGGTCGGCTGCGTCGCCATCGCCGCCCCGCTGGCCCGCATCACAAAGGCGGCGATCGACGAATTCGGGGCTCAGGCCATCACGGCCGCCGATGCGATTTCAGAAAAATACTACGGATCGGAAAGGCCCATGGGAACCAGTGTAAAAATCAGGAGGACGGATCGATGAGCCCTGTGGCTCCTTCGCCAAGAATACTCGTCATCGGAACCGGTGACACCAAATGCGACGAACTGCAATTCATGGCGTCCGTCATAGAAGAAGCCGGCGGCCGACCGGGCATGGTCGATGTCAGTGTTCTCGGCGACCCGCCCTACCTACCCGATTATTCCAAACATGACATCGCGCAAGCCGCCGCGACCTCGATTGCGGCGATCACCGAAAGCGGTAACGAAAACAGTGCCATGGCCGCCATGGCGAAGGGGGCGACTGCACTTGTCCGTAAGCTCTACGATCAAGGATTGGTGGACGGCATCATCGTGCTCGGCGGCTCCATGGGCACGGATCTGGCGCTTGACGTCGCAGCCGTCCTGCCGCTCGGCGTGCCGAAATTCGTGGTTTCGACCATCGCCTACTCCCATCTGATCCCGCCCGAGCGCATCGCGCCCGATCTGATGATGATCCTCTGGGCCGGCGGCCTCTACGGCCTCAACGGTATCTGCCGCTCAGTCCTGTCACAGGCCTGCGGCGCCGTTGTCGGGGCCGCCAAGCACGGAAGCAAGCCCGACTGCGAACGCCCGCTCATCGGCATGACTTCGCTCGGTTCCTCCTGCCTGAAATACATGAAGCATCTGAGGCCCGAGTTGGAAAAGCGCGGCTACGACGTCGCTGTGTTCCATTCCACCGGCATGGGCGGGCGCGCCTTCGAAGCCATTGCCTCCCAGCGCGGCTTTGCCGCCGTCTTCGATTTCTGCATCCAGGAGGTCAGCAACCATCATTACGGCACGGTGGTCACCTCGGGACCGGACAGGCTTGAAAATGCCGGCCGCGCCGGCATCCCTCAGATCGTCGCTCCGGGAGCCATCGATATGGTCGATCTGCAGGCCTGGCAGCCCCTGCCCGACATCTTTACTGACCGTCCGTATCACGCTCACAACCGGCTGATCGGATCGGTGACGACATCGCCCGAGGGACGGCGGGAAGTCGCCCGGCTGATCGGGCGAAAGCTCGAGCGCGCCGATGCGAAGGTCGCCTTCCTGCTGCCGACCGAAGGGCTGCAGGAATGGGACAAAGCCGACGAGCCGCTGCATGATCCGGAAGGGCTGACCGCCTTCCTCGACGAGATGCGCCGGGCCCTCCCAGCCTCCGTCGCCCTTCACGAGGTCGATGCCCATATCAATGCGCCGTCCTTCTCCGCCGCCGCGCTCGCCATTTTCGACAATTGGGTCGCCGAAGGCGTGATCCCGAAAGGACGGCCATGACTGCAAACCGCGCCCTCATCCTCGACTTCGGCGGCGTGGTCACCCGCACCCTGTTCGAGACGCATGACATCACAGAACGCACGCTCGGGCTTGCGAAAGGCTCGCTCGGCTGGCTCGGGCCTTTCGACACCACAACCGATCCGCTGTGGGTGGCGATGCAGAACCGCGAGATCACCGAGCGCGATTACTGGCTGAGTCGCACCAGTGAAGTCGGCGCCCTGCTCGGCGAGATCTGGACGGATATGCAGACTTTCGTGCGCCGGGCCCGCGGCGCCGAGCCCGAACTCGTGCTGCGCCCGGAAGCCCGCGGCGCCATCCTGAGCGCCAAGGACGCAGGGCTGAAGCTTGCGATCCTGTCGAACGAGCTCGATCTTTTCTACGGCGTCGAGTTCCGCAAGCGCTTCCCGCTCATCGAACTCTTCGACGTCATCGTCGATGCCACCTACACCAAGATCCTGAAACCCGATCCGCGCGCTTACGAACAGGTGCTTTCCGAGCTCGGCCTGCCGCGCGAAGCCTGCGTTTTCGTGGACGACCAGAAGAAGAACATCGAAGGCGCTGAAGCCGTCGGATTGCCGCATGTGCATTTCGACGTCACCCGGCCTGCCGAAAGCTATGCCCGCGCACTTGCGATGCTGGGGCTCTGAACCGAAGGGAATAGAGATGCGTGAAACCAATTTCATAGCCGAAAACAATGCCCGTCACATGTGGCACCCGATGGCCCACCCGGCCGAAATGCAAGCGCATCCGCCGCGCATCATCAGCGCCGGCGAGGGCGTGGAGATCGTCGATATCCAGGGCAAGAAGGTGCTGGATGCGGTCGGCGGCCTCTGGAACGTCAATCTCGGCTATTCCTGCGAACCGGTGAAGAAGGCGATCCGCGACCAGCTCGACGAGCTGCCCTACTATTCGACGTTCCGCGGCACGACGAATTCGCCGCTGATCGAACTGTCCTACGAGCTTGCCGAATGGTTCCGGGAAGACGGGCTCAACCGCTCCTTCTTCACGTCGGGCGGCTCGGATTCGGTCGAAACCTGCCTCCGGCTCGCGCGGCAATATCACAAGATCAACGGCCAGCCCGAGCGCACCAAATTCGTTGCGCTGAAGAAGGGATATCACGGCACCCATTTCGGCGGGGCATCCGTCAACGGCAACCAGAATTTCCGCCGCAACTACGAGCCGCTGCTGCCGGGCGTCTTTCACCTGCCCGCACCCTTTGCCTATCGCAATCCGTTCGGTATGAGCGACGGCGCAGAGATCGCGGCGGCCATCGGCCGGCTGTTCGAAGACGAGATCGCCTTCCAGGGGGCGGACACCATCGCCGCCCTGATCGTCGAACCGGTGCTCGGCGCCGGCGGCGTCATCGTCCCGCATGAGACATTCCTGCCGCTGATGCGCGAGATCTGTGACCGCCACGGCATTCTGCTGATCGCCGACGAAGTCATCACCGCCTTCGGTCGTGCCGGCGCCTGGACGGGATCGCGCCTTTGGGGCGTCAAACCCGATCTCATGTCCACCGCCAAGGCGATCACCAACGGCTACTTCCCCTTCGGCGCCGTCATGATCGCCGACAACGTCGCCGAAGTTTTCGAAAGCAACAAGAACGGGGTCGGCACGATCGGCCACGGCTATACCTATTCCGGCCATCCGGTCGGCGCCGCCGCCGCACTTGCGACGCTGAAGGAGACCAAGCGGCTGGATGTCGCCGCCAATGCCGCCGCCCGCGGCGACGAACTGCTGGCCGGCCTGAAAAAACTGCAGGAGAAGCACGAGCTGATCGGCGACGTGCGCGGCAAGGGCCTGATGTGCGCGCTCGAACTCGTCAGCGATCGAGGCAAGAAGAGCGCGGCGTCGAAGGATGTCCTGCAAAAGGTGCAGGATGCTGCCTATGATGCCGGCGCCCTCGTCCGCACCTCGGGAGCCAATGTCATCATGTCGCCGCCGCTCGTCATCACGGCCGGGGACGTGCAGACGATATTGACGGCGCTTGACGCCGGTCTCACCGCCGCGGGAGCCTGATCATGTCCGACAATGCTGCCCTCATCGCCCGTCGCGAGCGCCTTCTCGGCCGGAACATGTCGCTCTTCTACGAGGAGCCGGTCCACCTTGTCCGTGGCGAGGGCGTCTGGCTTTGGGATGCCGACGGCCGCAAATTTCTCGACTGCTACAACAACGTGCCGCATGTCGGCCATTGCCATCCGCGCGTGGTCGAGGCGATCACACGACAGGCCTCGACGCTCAATACCCATACGCGCTATCTGCATGAAGGCATTCTCGACTATGTCGAACGCCTGACGGCGACCTTCGATAGGAGCCTTGACGCCGCGATCCTCACCTGCACCGGCAGCGAGGCGAACGACATCGCGCTGCGCATGGCGCAGGCCGTGACCGGCAAGACCGGCGTGATCGCCACCGACCATACCTATCACGGCAACACAGCTGCCGTGTCGCAGCTGTCGACCCGCATGCCGCCGGTCGGCGGCTTCGGCGGTCATGTCAGGCACGTGCCGGTGCCCGATAGCTACCGTCCGCTCGGCGGCGAAGGCGGCGATGCCTTTGCCGCGGCCTTCGCTGCCGAGGTCGAGAAGGCGATCGCCTCGCTTCAGGACGGCCCGCACGGGTTTTCGGCGCTGATCATCGATCCGTTCTTTGCCAATGAAGGTTTTCCGGATCTGCCGCCGGGCTTCCTCGTCAAGACGGTGGCTGCCGTGCGCAAGGCCGGCGGCCTTGTCATCACCGACGAGGTGCAGCCGGGTTTCGGCCGCACCGGCTCGCATATGTGGGGCCATCAGCGCGCCGGCATCGTTCCCGACATCGTGACGCTCGGCAAGCCGATGGCCAATGGTCATCCCGTCGGCGGCGTCGTCGCCAATGCCGATACGCTGAACGCTTTCCGCAAGGCGTTCCGCTATTTCAACACCTTCGGCGGCAATCCGGTCTCCTGCGCCGCCGCCATGGCGGTCCTCGACGTGATCGAGGATGAGAAGCTCGTCGAGAACGCCCGCAATGTCGGCGAATATACACGCGACGCCTTCAAGCGGCTTGCGGAAAAACACGCGATCATCGGCGACGTGCGCGGCAGCGGCCTGTTCATGGGCATGGAATTCGTGCTGGACCGGGTGACGAAGGAGCCGGCCGCCGCTGAGGCGACTCGGATCGTCAATGCGATGCGCGAGCGCGGCGTGCTGATGGGCAAGATCGGCATCCATCAATGCGCCACCAAGATCCGCTCGCCGATGCCGTTCTCCAGGGATCATGCCGACCTGATGCTGTCGGTCTTCGACGACGTCCTTGGCAGCTTGTGAGGCAGGGATGGGCGATCAACTGCCGCAAACCATCCGGGATGCCCTGCAGGAACGGGCGCTGGAAGCACTCGGCCACTGGTCGGCCTTGGCGGACGAACCGGTTCTGCTCAAATACCGGGAAAACGCCGTCTTCCGTATTACGCTTGCCGATGGACGATCTGCCGCTCTGCGGCTGCATCGGCCGGGCTATCATGACGAGACGAGCCTGCGCTCGGAACTGGACCTTATGGCCGCGCTGCGGTTCGGCGGCCTCGATGTGCCGAGCCCCGTGCCGACCGGA
The DNA here is from genome assembly GCF_019685155.1 of Rhizobium sp. NZLR1b. Classification (NCBI taxonomy): domain Bacteria; kingdom Pseudomonadati; phylum Pseudomonadota; class Alphaproteobacteria; order Hyphomicrobiales; family Rhizobiaceae; genus Rhizobium; species Rhizobium sp. NZLR1b. The sequence continues at coordinate 78,184 of NZ_JABDWC010000030.1, read as the reverse complement.
AACGGGCAAAACCTCATTTGCCTTCCGGAGAGCCGCCGGGTTCCCGAGCAATATGCCGACGTCGTTAGCTGGGTCGACGGCGCGGCCCTTGGGCAGAGCGGTACGCCGCTGTCGCAACCGGCCGAAACGCAGGCAGATATCTTCTTCTGCGTCGGCCATGCCATGGCGACCATGCATGATCTGGCCGACGCGTGGGCTCTGCCGGCAGATTTCCGCCGTCCGGCATGGGACGCCGAAGGCCTGCTCGGAGAAAAACCCCTCTGGGGCCGCTTCTGGGACTGCCCGGGACTTTCCCGCGACGAGGCCTCGGCCCTCTCGGCATTGCGCGACGACTTGCGGCCCCGTCTCGCCGATGCGCAGCGACACGGCCTCGACTACGGCCTGATCCATGCCGATCTCGTGCGCGAAAACATCTTCCTGACGGGAGATGAAGATCGTGTCGCCTTTATCGACTTCGACGATGCGGGATATGGCTTCCTCTTGTTCGATCTCGCCACGGCACTGCTGAAGAACCGCCAAGAGCCAGCCTACCCCGCCATCGAGAATGCCTTGATCACAGGCTATCGCAGCCGGCGCGGTCTTTCCGATGCGGCGCTGGAATGCCTGCCGTTGTTCATGGTGTTGAGGAGCCTCACCTATATCGGCTGGCTTGCCGAGCGGCCCGAAATCCCGAACGCCGCCGAGCGCCTGTCGCGTTATGTCGCCGAAAGTCTGGAACTCGCAAGAAAGCTCGATACCGGAGCTTGACATCCACGGTCAATTTATTAACATGTTAAGTAAATAGAGATCGGGGAGGATCGATGCCACATCTCACCATCGAATATTCGGCCAATCTCGACGATCGCGCTGATATCGGCGCGCTCTGCGAGACGCTGCGGAAGACCGTGCTGGAGACGGGCCTCTTCGAACTCGGCGCGGTGCGCGTCCGCGCCCTTCGCGCCGATCATTATGCGATTGCCGACCAGCTCCCGGAAAACGCTTTCGTCGACCTGAACTTCCGCATCGGCAAGGGCCGCACGGCTGAGGAGAAGAAGGGCACGGGCGAAGCGATCTTTGCGGCGGCGGCGGACGTTCTCGGCCCGCTCTTCGAGACGCCGCATTTCGCGCTGTCGCTGGAGATCCGCGAGATCGATGCGGAGCTGAGCTGGAAGAAGAACGCCATCCATCCGCGGCTTCGCGGCAAGTGACAACGCCCGCGTCGCGGGATGAGACAACATCGAGGAAATAGACGATGTCCAAACTGCAGGAAAACATCGCAAAGGCCGAAACCTATCTTGCGCGGCTGAAGGAACGCGGTGTCCTGAACCGGATCGGCGGCGAGGATGTGACGGCCGATGACGGCTCGACCTTCGAGACGATTTCGCCGGTCGATCTGCAGCCGCTCGCCACCGTCGCGCGCGGCAAGGCCGCCGACATCGACCGGGCCGCCACGGCCGCCAAATCAGCCTTTGCCGAGTGGGCCGCCATGCCGGGCGATGCCCGCAAGAAGCTGCTGCACAGGATCGCCGACGCGATCGTCGCGCGGGCCGAAGAGATCGCTTTTGTCGAATGCATGGACACGGGGCAGTCGCTGAAGTTCATGGCCAAGGCGGCGCTGCGCGGTGCGGAGAACTTCCGTTTCTTCGCCGATCGCGCCCCTGAAGCCCGCGACGGCAAATCGATTCGCGCCGACGGCCAGGTCAACATCACGACCCGCAATCCGATCGGCCCCGTCGGCATCATCACGCCCTGGAACACGCCGTTCATGCTGTCGACCTGGAAGATTGCGCCGGCACTCGCCGCCGGCTGCACCATCGTCCACAAGCCGGCCGAGTTCTCGCCGCTGACGGCACGCCTGCTCGTCGAAATCGCCGAAGAGGCCGGCCTGCCGAAGGGGGTCTGGAACCTCGTCAACGGCTTCGGCGAGGATGCCGGCAAGGCGCTGACCGAACATCCGCTAATCAAGGCGATCGGCTTCGTCGGCGAGAGCCGCACCGGCTCGATGATCATGAAGCAGGGCGCCGACACGCTGAAGCGGGTGCATTTCGAGCTTGGCGGCAAGAACCCGGTCGTCGTCTTCGCTGATGCCGATCTGGAGCGCGCCGCCGATGCCGCCGTCTTCATGATCTACTCGCTGAACGGCGAGCGCTGCACCTCGTCCTCGCGCCTGTTGGTCGAGGACAGCGTCTATGACAGGTTCACTGCGCTCGTCGCCGAAAAGGCGAGCCGCATCAACGTCGGCCATCCCCTCGATCCCGAGACGGTCATCGGACCGCTGATCCATCCGGTACACGAGAAGAAGGTGCTGGAATATATCGCGATCGGCAAGTCGGAAGGCGCAACGGTCGCGGCCGGCGGTGCCAAATATGACGGTCCGGGCGGCGGCTGCTATGTCTCGCCGACCCTGTTTATCGGCGCCGACAACGGAATGCGCATAGCCCAAGAAGAGATCTTCGGGCCGGTGCTGACCGCCATTCCGTTCAAGGACGAAGCCGAGGCGCTCGCCCTTGCCAACGACGTCCAGTACGGCCTGACCGGCTATCTCTGGACATCGGACGTCACCCGCGCCTTCCGTTTCACCGATCATCTCGAGGCCGGCATGATCTGGGTGAACTCGGAAAACGTCCGCCACCTGCCCACCCCCTTCGGTGGAGTGAAGAACTCGGGCATCGGCCGCGACGGCGGCGATTGGTCTTTCGACTTTTACATGGAAACCAAGAACGTCGCCTTTGCCACCAAGCCGCACGCCATCCAGAAGCTCGGCGGCTGAACGACAGCAGCAGGTATAAAGAGGAGGAACCCCCATGCCCTTGCCGCAACCCAATCTCTACCCGCCCTTCAACATCGTGCGCCTCAGCCATGTCGAATACGGCGTCAAGGATCTTGCCAAATCGCGCGCCTTCTATGTCGATACGCTCGGCCTTCAGGTGACCGACGAGACGGCCGACACCATTTATCTGCGCGCCATGGAAGAGCGCGGCCACCACTGTATCGTCCTGAGGAAGTCGGAGATATCGGAGGCCCGCGACCTCGGCTTCAAGGTCTTTGGCGACGAGGATCTCGACAAGGCTGCGCACTTCTTCAAGGGCAAGGGCCTGCCGGTGGAATGGGTCGAGCGGCCCTACAAGGCGCGCACCTTCCGCACCCGCGATCCGCTCGGCATTCCGCTCGAATTCTATTCGAAGATGGACCGCCTGCCGCCGATCCACCAGAAATATGCGCTCTACAAGGGCGTCAAGCCGCTCAGGATCGACCACTTCAACTGCTTCTCGCCCAATGTCGATGAATCGGTGGCCTTCTACAACGAGATCGGTTTCCGCGTCACCGAATACACCGCCGACGAGGAAACCGGCCGGCTCTGGGCCGCCTGGACGCATCGCAAAGGCGGCGTGCACGACATTGCTTTTACCAATGGCAAGGGTCCGCGGCTGCACCACACCGCCTTCTGGGTGCCGACACCACTCAACATCATCGACCTGCTCGACCTGATGGCGACGACCGGCTGGGTGTCCAACATCGAGCGCGGCCCCGGCCGCCATGGCATCTCCAACGCCTTCTTCCTCTATATCCTCGATCCGGACGGCCACCGCATCGAGATCTACTGCTCGGATTATCAAACGGTCGATCCCGACCTCGAGCCGATCAAGTGGGATCTGAAAGATCCGCAGCGCCAGACGCTCTGGGGCGCCACGGCGCCGAAATCCTGGTTCGAGCATGGCAGCCTGTTTGCCGGGACGCCGATACGGGAAGCCGATCTCAAAGCGCAGCCGATCGTTGCCCCATGATCGGCATCAGCCCATGATGCGACGCCGCGCGTCGGCTTCGCATCAACTCCATCGATAAAGGACCGTCACCATGCAGCTCAAAGATATCAGTCTGTTCTGCCAGGCAGCCCTCGTCGGCGATCACTGGATTGAGGCTGACCGGGAGACGGGTATCGCGGTCACCAATCCGGCCACGGGCGAGACCATCGGCTACGTCCCGAAGCTCGGGGCCGCCGAGACCCGGGCCGCGATCGAGGCCGCGCGGATCGCGCAGAAGGGCTGGGCTGCCAGGACCGCCAAGGAGCGCTGCGGCATCCTGCGCAAATGGTATGAGCTGATGATCGAGAACAAGGACGATCTCGGCCGCATCCTGACGCTGGAGCAAGGCAAGCCGCTGGCGGAGGCCACCGGTGAGATCGTCTATGGCGCGAGCTTCATCGAATGGTTCGCCGAGGAAGGCCGCCGGATTTACGGCGACCTGATCCCCGGCCATCAGCCCGACAAGCGCATCATGGTGATGAAGCAGCCGATCGGCGTGGTGGCCGCGGTTACGCCGTGGAACTTTCCGAACGCCATGATCACCCGCAAGGCCGGGCCCGCCCTGGCCGCTGGCTGCGCCATGGTGCTGAAGCCGGCCAGCCAGACGCCGTTTTCGGCGATCGCCATCGCCATCCTTGCCGAGCGCGCCGGACTTCCCAAGGGCCTCTTCAGTGTGATCACCGGCTCCGCACGGGAGATCGGCGGCGAAATGACCGCCAATCCCGTCGTGCGCAAGCTGACCTTCACCGGCTCGACCGAGGTCGGCGCCGAGCTTTACAAGCAGAGCGCGCCGACCATCAAGAAGCTCGGCCTGGAGCTCGGCGGCAATGCGCCGTTCATCGTCTTCGACGATGCCGATCTCGATGCGGCGGTAGAGGGCGCCCTGATCGCGAAGTTTCGCAACAATGGTCAGACCTGTGTCTGCGCCAACCGCATCTATGTGCAGGAAAAGGTCTACGACGCCTTTGCCGAGAAACTCGCTGCCGCCGTATCCAAGCTCAAGACCGGCAACGGCTACGACGAGGGCGTGATCCTCGGGCCGCTGATCGACAAGGCAGCGCTTGATAAGGTCGAGGAGCACGTGGCCGATGCCGTCGACAAGGGCGCCCGCATCGTTCAGGGCGGCAAGAAACACGCGCTCGGGGGCACTTTTTACGAAGCGACCATCCTCGCCGATGTCACCAGGGAGATGGCGGTTGCCCGCGAGGAGACCTTCGGTCCGCTGGCACCGCTCTTCCGCTTCAAGGACGAAGCCGACGTGATCGCCCAGGCCAACGACACCGAGTTCGGTCTCGCCTCCTATTTCTATGCCAAGGATCTCGCCCGCGTCTTCCGGGTCGCCGAGGCGCTGGAATACGGCATGGTCGGCGTCAATACCGGGCTGATCTCGACGGCCGAAGCCCCCTTCGGCGGCGTCAAGCTCTCCGGCCTCGGCCGCGAAGGCTCGAAATACGGCATCGAGGAATTCACCGAAATCAAATATGTCTGCCTCGGCGGCATCGCCTGAGGCCAAAGCAAGGCCCGAGAGAAAAGCATGACCCATCCAAGATTCCTGTCCTTCTCCAGAAACGGCCGTCATGGCTACGGGCTTGCCATCGACGGCGGTGTCGTCGACCTGTCGGCCCGCCACGGCGCGACCTGGCCGAGCCTGCGCGAGGTCATCGAGGCAGGCCGCCTCGCTCAGCTCGCCAACGAAGGCAAGACATTGAAGCCGGATTATACGTTGGATGAGATCCGCTTCGAGATCCCCATTCCGTCGCCGGAAAAGATCATCTGCGTCGGGGTCAACTTCCCCGACCGCAACGAGGAATATAAGGACGGCCAGGCGGCCCCCTCCAATCCCTCCCTGTTCATCCGTTTTCCCCGGTCGTTTACCGGCCACGGCCAGCCGCTGATCCGGCCGCCGGAAAGCCCGCAGCTCGACTATGAAGGCGAGATCGTTATCGTCATCGGCAAAGGCGGCCGGCGGATTGCCGAAGCGGATGCATTTTCCCACATCGCCGCCCTGTCGCTTTGCAACGAGGGCACGATCCGAGACTGGGTGCGGCATGCGAAATTCAACGTCACCCAGGGCAAGAACTTCGATCGGACCGGCTCGATCGGTCCGTGGCTGATCCCGTTCACGGATGAGAGCCAACTCGCCAATATCAAGCTTGAGACGCGGGTCAACGGCGAAGTGCGCCAAAGCGACCGCACCAGTCGGATGATCTTTTCCTTTGCCAGAATCATCAACTACGTCTCGACCTTCACCACCCTGGTTCCCGGCGACGTGATCGTCACCGGCACGCCGACGGGCGCCGGCGCCCGCTTCGATCCGCCGATCTGGCTAAAGCCCGGCGACGTCGTCGATGTCGAGGCGAACGACATGGGCGTCCTCACGAACACGATCGCCGACGAGGTGTGAGATGCTGACGTCAGACGAGATCAGGCAGGCCGCCGAGCGGCTCGATATAGCAGAACGGACGCGCGTCCAGACGGAGCTTCTGTCGCTGAAGTATCCGCACATGACGATGGACGATGCCTACGGCGTACAAGCCGCCTGGGTGAAGAAGAAGATCGCCGCCGGCCGCAAGCCGATCGGCTGGAAGATCGGACTGACCTCGAAGGCGATGCAGTATGCATTGAACATCGACACGCCGGACTCCGGCGTGCTCTTCGACGACATGCTATTCGAGGACGGCGCGACAGTGCCCGCCGACCGCTTCATCCAGCCGCGCATCGAAGCCGAAATCGCCTTCGTCATGAAGGCGCCGCTGAAGGGGCCTGGGATCTCGATCTTCGATGTGCTGAACGCCACCGATTACGTGACGCCTGCGCTCGAAATCCTCGACACCCGCATCCTGCGCGCCGATCCTGGGACAAAAAAGGCGCGCACCATCGTCGACACCATTTCCGACAACGCCGCCAATGCCGGCATCGTCACCGGTGGCCGCGCCGTAAAGCCCGACCAGATCGACATGCGCTGGATGGGCGCGATCGTCAGCCGCAATGCCGAGGTCGAAGAGACGGGGCTCGGGGCCGGCGTTCTCAATCAGCCCTCCCGCGGCGTCGCCTGGCTTGCCAATCGCCTGGCGCAATATGGTGACGGCATCGACGCCGGCCAGATCGTGCTGGCGGGTTCCTTCATTCGTCCGATCGAGGCGCGGCACGGCGATACCATCGTCGCAGACTTCGGCCCCTATGGCTCCGTCAGCCTCTTCTTTGCCTAAGGATCAGCACCATGCCCGCGCCCAAAAACCTCTTCAAGCAGGCTCTGAAGGAAGGCCGCGCCCAGATCGGCCTCTGGCAGGCGCTCGCCAACCCCTACACGGTCGAAATCTCAGCCGGCGCCGGTTATGACTGGCTGCTGCTCGACGCCGAACATGCGCCGAACGACGTACCGCTTCTGGTCTCGCAGTTGCAGGCTATGAAAGGCGCGGCGAGCCATGCGGTGATCCGCCCGCCGGTCGGCGAGACCTGGATCATCAAGCAGATGCTCGATATCGGCGCGCAGACGCTGCTCATTCCGATGGTCGACAGCAAGGAGATGGCGGACGCCATGGTCCGCGCCATGCGTTATCCGCCGCAGGGTGTGCGCGGCGTCGGCGCCGCCCTTGCCCGGGCGTCGGCTTTCAACCGCATTCCCGACTACCTGCAAACCGCCAATGACGAGATCTGCCTGCTGCTGCAGGTGGAGAGCCGTGCAGGGCTTGCCGCACTCGATGCGATCGCTTCGACCGACGGCGTCGACGGCGTCTTCATCGGCCCGGCCGATCTTGCCGCCGATATGGGGCATCTCGGCAAGCCGGGCGCGCGCGCGGTGCAGGCGGAGGTTGAAAAGGCACTTGCCAGGATCCAGTCGCACGGCAAAGCCGCCGGTATTCTCATCGGCGATCTCTCTCTGGCCAAGCGCTATCTCGAGCTCGGCGCCACCTTCGTCGCCATCGGCAACGATGTCACGCTGCTCACCAATGCGACGACCAGGCTCCTCGACGACTTCAAGAAAGCGGAACCTTCTAGACCCGCAACCGATGCGAAGGCCTACTGACACTTTCCGCCTGTATTGTTTTGCACGGCCTGCATCATTTTGCACGCTCAGTCAAAACCAACTGCACAAATAGACGCTACGCCTCGGCATGCTTCGATCATGATTGCGAAGGTCAAGAGGAGGCAGCATGCGTTTCAAGAACAAAACAGCCATAATCACCGGCGGCGGCACGGGCATCGGCGCGGCGGTTGCCCGCCGCATCCGGCAGGAAGGCGGCAATGTCACGCTCGTCGGGCGACGTCCCGAGCCGCTTCGGGCCGTCGCCGATGAAATCGGCGCGACCGTCGTTGCCGCCGACGCGGCCGATGGTGCGGCGATGAAGGCTGCCGTCGAGAAGGTCAACGAGACTTTCGGCGGGCTCGATATCCTGATTGCCAATGCCGGTGGCCACGGGGTCAGGCCGACGGTCAGCATGATGGATGAGACCTGGGATCTCGCCGTGATTGACCACCAAAATACTGGCTCTGACAGACGCCCTAGGAAATCTGGTTCGCTTCGAACTCCTGCCCGGCAACCGACACGACACAGTTGGTGTCGCGCCCCTCATTGACGGCATCGAATTTGGCGGGTTGCTGGCAGACAAGGCTTTCGACAGCAATTGTGCCCGATCGACGAGGCTGCGATTCTGCAATAGATCAAACTCTGCCTCCCAAACAGCGTTAGCATAATTGGAGACTGCTACAGTTCATACGGATCGTCAATTTTATTTAACATATTAATTAGTTCAGGTATCAGGCGCTTCTTCGAGCCTTAAAGCGGTGAGCTCTTCCAGCATGTCGAGAAGTCTCTCCATTCGCTCGGCTCCAAATCGCCTATCGATGTCAGCATACACCTTCAAGCTTTCCGGCATAACTTCTTCGACAATAGCCTGTCCTGCCGAAGTAATCTGTAACAGCACCCGTCGGCCGTCGTCGTCATCCCTATGTTTGGTAATGAAACCGCGCTCCTCAAGCGACCTGATCATCCGCGTCAGGCTCGGGGCGAGAATTGAGGCCTTATCTGCCACCTCGCTCGCATCCAACTTGTCCGCCTCGTACAGAACACGAATGACGCGCCACTGCTGTTCTGTCACATCATGCGCTGCCAGGATCGGCCGAAAATGGCTCATCACCCCTTCGCGAGCACGCAAAAGTGAAATTGCCAGAGAGCGGCGGGCGCGCTGCGGCTGAGTCGTCTCGTCGGACGAGGGTTCAGACGGAAGTTGAGTGTGGCTACCAGCTGTTTTTTGCTGCATTTTGGCGATCCGCTCGCATCAACATGCTGATTCCATTAACATGGTAACGACCAAACACAAGTCCTAACGTCTTTTCAACCACCCGAATGACGGGCTTCACCAACCTGGGACGAATTTGTTGCCGCAGGGCCTGCATTGAAGGCGGCCGTGAGGCCTCGCTCATCTCACCGTCACGCTAACATACCGCTACGAACTCAAGACCCAACAGCTTTCCCAGCTTTTCGATGCGCCCGGCAATATGCCCGACGCCGACGGCGCAGTGATGGGCCGGTCCTTGCGCATTCCACGCTTCGACAAAGCGCCGCGCTCCCAGCGGAAACTGATACCGGCTGTTGGTATTGCCGATTTCGAGGATCGGGCCTGCGACTGAGGCGCCCTCTGCGCAGAGCAGCTTGATCTTGCCGGCGCTCTCGACGACCGAAAGCAGCGTCACCGGTCCATGCTTGACAGACATCTCGACGCTGACGCCGAAGCCGACCTTGCCGTGGAAAACCTGCAGCGGGCGGATCTTGGTGCGCCCCTCGGCAATTCCGGTATGCCCGGGCCCGTCATGCCCCATCAGCACGACGTCTGCGGCGAAATCCATGGCATAGTATTCCGTGAACGAGCCGCCGACACCGAAGCTATCCATGATCTTCATGGCCTGAGCGTTCTTGATCTCGTACTCACCGGCAACCGGCACGCCATTGGCCGTCAGCATCGAACAGCCGACGATGACCGAGGTGATAATGTCCTCGTATTCGTTGCCGGGCTGAGATTCGTAATAATAGGCCAGCGACCCGAGCGATTTCTTGATCACCAGTCTTCGCAGCGCCACTGCGGTTTTTGCCGCACGCGCCAGCTCCTTGGGGTCGCAGTCGGGCTGCACATCGAATTCGGCTTTGATCGTCGCCAGACAGGCGAAGACATCCGCCTCGCTTACGTCATTGCGGAGCCGCGCCAGCTCGTCGATTTCCAGCACTTCGATATGTGTTCCGAAGGCTGCCGCTTGCGCGGTCAGATCCGAATAGATATCGAGCATGCCATTGTAGTAGCGGCCCATGACGCCGAGCCGATTATGCGCCATTACATGGGCGACGCGCGCAGCCTCGATCCAGTCGTTGATCTCCTCCTCGACGATCGGATCGCCGGTGAGAACGCCGGTCACCTGATGAAAGCTAATGCCCGCCCGGTGGAAGACATTGGCAATTTCCGGGACGGGGCAGGCCGAGCAATGCGCCAGCCAGTCGCCGGTCATCGCGGTGCGATCGCCGAGCGCGTTGAAGCTGGCATAGTCAATGGCTGCGGTCGGTTGCAGATTGAGAATGATCACCGGAACCTTTGCACGACGGACCACCGGCAGAACGGTCGACGAGAGGGCATAGGTGGTGATGTAGAGAAAGATTATGTCGACATCGGCCTGACGAAACTGATGGCCGGCTTCCAGCGCTTTTTCGGGCGTATCGATCAGCCCAAGGTTGACGACCTCGACGCCGGGGCGCGCAAGCTTTTCCTCGACGGTATCGACATAGCCGCGCAAACGCGTTTCAAGACCTTTGAATTGCGGCCAGTAGGCCTCCAGGCCGATGCCGAATAGGCCGGCCTTCAATGGGCGTTCAGACATTTGTATTTCTCCGATGCAATATGGAATGGCGTCAGCTTTGCAGGCGCACGCGCAACTGATCGAGGCCGACAGCCATCAAGAGAACGACGCCGCGGGTCACATCCTGCCAGAAGGAGGACACGTTCATCAGCGTCAGACCGTTATTGAGTGTGCCGAGAATGAGGACTGCGATCAGCGTGCCCCAGACGCTGCCGCGTCCGCCAAACAGGCTGGTGCCTCCAAGGATGATGGCAGCAATGATGGTCAGCAGATGCTGTCCGGCGGCATTCGGTGCTGCAGCGCCAAGCATTGCGGCAAGGATGATGCCGGCCGCAGCGCCTGAAAGTCCGGAGACGATATAGAGCACCATCTGGGTCCGCTCGACGGGCACGCCGAGCAAGCTGCTAGCCTCTGGATTGCCGCCGGTCGCATAGACGAAGCGTCCGAACGGTGTCTTCGACAGGATTAGCCACAGCGCGACGAACACGAGCAGCATCAGGATGATCGGAAACGGGATGCCGAACAGGCGGCCGGATCCGAGCCAGTTGAAGGCTGGAATGAAGAGGGGCTTCGACAGGCCGCCGGTCATGACCATGGAGAGACCGGAAAATATGCTCATCGTCCCGAGCGTGGCGATGAGGGGATTGAGCTTCAGGCGAGTGACGATAAATCCGTTTAGTACGCCAACCGCGCAGCCAATAACAAGCGCCGTGAGGCAGCCAGCCCAGATATTGATGCCGTTGGCATGCATCAGCGCCACGATGACGCCGGCAAGACCGGCAACGGCGGCAACCGACAGGTCGAGTCCGCCGCCGATGATCAGCGGCGTACCGGCGGCAGCCATCAAGCCGATGAAGGCCATGTTGGTGCCGATGTTGGACAGGTTGCTCAGCGTCAGGAAATAGGGCGAGAGAAGCGAGAACGCGGCCAGAAGCAGGATGTAGAACACCAGGAGGAGCACGATGCCGGCGGCCGGGCGGCCGAGAAAGTCGGTCAGCGAACTTGGCTGCTTCTTCGAAACACCTGGCGCTGCGGGAATGGAGGACGACTTGCTCATGATTTCTCCGGTTCATTCGTATCGCGGACGGCAGGCCGAAGCTCGGCTGCGCGCATCAGGTCCGTCGCGGTCGCATCCTGTCCAAGCTCGGCCACGACCTTTCCATCCTCCAGAACGAGGCTGCGATCGGCGAGCCCCGCCACCTCTTCCGCGTCGGAGGAGACGATCAGGATCGCAAGTCCCGCTTCCGCCAGGCGGCGGATTTCCGCGTAAATCTCGCGCCGGGCGCCAAGATCGACGCCACGTGTCGGCTCTTCGAGGATCAGGAAACTGGGGCTTCCGAGCAACCAGCGGGCCAGGCAGATCTTCTGCTGGTTGCCGCCGGACAAAAGGCGGATCTCCTGATCCGGGCCAGATGTCTTGACCCGCAAGGTTTTGATCCAGTCGCTGGTACTCGCGTCTTCGCGCTTCTGATCGACGACGCCGGATTGCGTGAAAAGGCTGAGATAGGGCAGCGTGGTGTTGGTGCGCACCGACAGATTGCCGATCAGCCCCTGACGCTTGCGCTCGGCGGCGACAAAGCCGATACCCGCGCGTACGCTCTTTCGCGGCCCGGACAGGCCGATGTCGATATCGTTCAGCCGGACGGCTTTGGCACGCGCGGCAGACTCGGCGCCGTAGATGGCAGGGCCGATCTTTTCGGCGCCGGAACCGATCAGGCCGAAAACACCAAATACCTCACCGCGCCGCACGGAAAGCGACACGCCGTTAAGCCACCCGGGAAGAGACAGGCTCTCGACGGACAGGACGATCTTGGCATCCGAACGCGCTGCTGATTTGGCCGGATAGAGGTCGCCGAGATCGCTGCCGAGCATTGCCGTCAGCACCTCGTCGCGACAGGTCTCCGCCGTCTTGAACGCGCCACGAACCTCGCCGTCGCGCAACACGACGATACGGTCGCTGAGCCGGAAGACCTCGTCCAGATAATGCGAAATATAGATGATGGTGACACCCTGGGCTTTCAGCGCCTCGATCACCTCGAATAGATTGTTGGCGTCAGCCTCGCCCAGCGATGCCGTCGGCTCGTCCATGATAAGGATCTGCGCCTTGCCGGAAAGCGCGCGGGCGATTTCGACAATTCGCTGTTCGGACAAAGGCAGCGAGCCCATGCGCCGGCCGGTCGCGACATGATCGAGCCGCAATCGCTTGAGCAGCGTCTCCGCCTGTCCGTCCATTGCCGGCCGGTCGATCATGGGAATGCCCGCAAACCTCCGCTTCGGCATGGAGCCAAGCGCGATGTTTTCAGCGACAGACAGGTCCGGATGCACCGAAAGCTCCTGCGGCATCAGCCGGATGCCGGCCGCAATCGCATCCTGTGGGGTGGCGATCGTCGTGATTTTGTCGTCGATTCGGATTTGTCCGCTGTCCAGCGTGTAGACGCCTGACAAAATTTTCATAAGCGTCGACTTGCCGGCCCCATTGGCACCGAGAAGTGCAACGATTTCGCCCGCATGGGCCGCAAGGGACACGTTCTTCAAAACCGTCACGCCAGCAAACGCTTTCGTGACATTGGCGATCTGGAGCCGCTGATTGCGGCTCCCTTCAGTTCTCTCGTCCATCACGTGACGCTCCCTTGACGGCATCCCTCTTACTGCTGAGGGAGAATTGCCTCGTAGCCTTTCAGCCAGTCCTGCTTCTTCAGGTCTGCGAGGTAACTTGCGAATTCCGTTTCCGGAAACACGTACGCATCAGCCTCGCCGACGCATTGAAATTCCTTGTAGAACTGGCAGATATTGGACTTGGTGACCATCTGGTGGGTGACGAACGTCGCCTCCGGGACGGGTTTTCCGGCAAGGGCCGAGAGCGCGATCGGGATCAGGTAGTTTCCGTAGCTGCCGGGGAACGAACCGGTAGCGGCAACCAGGTTCGGATCGGTGGCAAGCGCCTCGGCCTCGTCTGCCCCGTTGCCGACCGCAATCGCCTGATCGGCGCGGCCCGCAGCCCGCACGGCCTGCAGCATCCCCATCGTCGCTTGGTCATTGATGGCGATGAGCAGAATTGGCACGCCCGGCGGAATGCGGCCGATGACGTTGTTCATCTGCGCAAAGGATTCCTGCAGTGTGTTCTTGGTATCGATTTCGATGATGTGATCGGCCGGGAAGTCCTTGGTCAGCGCCAGGAAACCGGCCCGCTGGCCTTCCGTGCGCATGCGCGGGATGACGCCCGATTGCGGCAGGGCGCCGATGACCAGATAGCCGGTCTTGACGGCATCGACGCCAAATTTCTTCTGCGCCGCCGTTGCCAGATAGGACCCGCCCATAAACCCGGACTTCGGATTGTTGACGCCAAAGAAGCTCGCGCCCGGCATCGGAATGTCGATTGCCGTCACCTTCGTGCCGTCCGCTTTGAAGACGTCCATTACGGTCTGGCCGAAATTGGCATCGGTCTGGAATTCGATGACGTAGTCAACCTTGCGCTCGGCAAACGATTTGGCATTGGCCAGCGCCGTCGGCCCGTCGAGACGGTTATCCGCGATCAGGAGTTCGACGCCTGCGGCATCCGCATTCTGCTGAATGCCTTTTTCGACAAGTACGCCGAAGGAAATATCGCGCTGCAGATTGGCAAAACCGATGCTGTAGGTCTTGCCGTTTTTCGGCGGGGTGATTTTGGCGGCATCTGCCGCCATCGCCTTCAGATTATCGGCCGACAGCATGTTGCCGCCGAATTTTAGCGGATCGAACCCGTGGAAATCCTCGGCATAGGCAGCAGAAGCCGCAAGGCAAGCGGCCACCACCAGCAGTCTGGCTTGATGTTTCATGTCTCTCTCCTCCCGGCCCCTGCCCTCCCTGGCAACGGCAGCGCTGATGATCTCAGCGCAGATGTTCAGGTCATCCGAAAACTGACCTTACCTATTGACGTTAACACCAAGCATTCTCGTTGACACGACAGCATATTCCGCAAAAATGATCTTTTGCATACAAAATATGATCCTCAGGCGCAGCAAGGAACATGCAGAACTATTTCGTTTACATGCCAGACAATCGTCTTTGCGCCGCCTGGGGATGCACGGCCGTTTCTACCGGCTATACAGAAATCGCGCCCCATTCCGACTACCCACCGAGCCGTCATCCGGACGATCATCATTTCAGTTGGTCGCGCGGCCGTATCCTGAACGCCTACCAGGTGGTGCACATTAGCGCCGGAAGCGGACGGTTGGAATTTGGGCATGAACGTCGACAGGTCACGATCGCCGGAGGCTCGATTTTCCTGCTCTTTCCAGGGGTATGGCACCGGTTTGCCCCCGATCGTCGCACGGGGTGGGTCGAGCACTGGATCGAATGTCGGGGAAGTGCTTTCGACTTTGCCTGCGATGCAGGCCTGCTGCAACCGGAGCGGCCAGTTCATCAGAGCAGCGCGGAAGTTTCCGATGTTTTCGCCTCGATCCACGCGCTGGCGCAGGACGATACCTTGCGCAATCAGCCGCTGATTTCGACCTTAGGCCTCCAACTGCTTGCTCTCTTATGCCGGCCCACCGACATCAGCAGCAACGCATCAGGCAGGCTTGTCGATCGCGCGCGTATGACCTTGATGGAGCGTTGCGGCCATGCGCTTTCTGTCGAGCAACTCGCCGAGGAGCTAGGCGTCAGCTATCCCTACTTCCGGCGCCTGTTCCGGGAGCAGACCGGCATGTCGGCCAAGCAATATCAAATGACCGTGCGCATTCAGCGGGCTGGAGATTTTTTAGTAAACACCGACAAATCGATCAAGGAGATCGCCGGTATTCTCGGTTTTCATTCGGCGTTTCACTTTTCGACTCAGTTTCGTCAACTGATGGGCGCAAGTCCGACGGATTTCAGGGCGACGAGCCACCGGTAAGCTTGCCACGCTTTGGGTTTCCGATGCCGTTATCTTCTTCAGCCGGACAGCAAAGGGTTTCGTCGCAAATTTTTCCGGTCATTTGCAACCTGATTTATGATGGCATAGACCCGGGGTGAAGATGCACCGGCGGGTTGAGTTCTCGGTCATGGTCGATTTCAAGGGCAGCCACTATTCGAGAGACGTGATTTTGTATTCGGTGTTTTTCCGATCCCCGGTCCGACATGCTTGTCACTAGGCTCGAGCGAAAAACCGTGTTTCGGCGACGCCCGGAAGTCGGACGTGGCCAACAACTTGTTGCTGCCAACGTCGATACACTGTTGATCGTGACGTCGTGCAACGCCGACTTCAATACTGACCGGCTAGAACGTTACCTGATCATGGCCAACCAGGCAGGAAGCAAAGCGGTGATCGTGTTGACGAAGGCTGACACTGTGGACGACGTTAGCCTATTTCAGGCCAAAGCCGAGGCTTTGCAGCGTGACCTACCTGCCGTTGCAAGCTCTTTTTTGAGTTCCTGGTGCGGCGTTGGCCAAACGATTGCCCTGGTGGGATCTTCCGGCGTTGGAAAATCGACGCTGGTGAACACGCTGACCGGACCTGCATCTGACTCAGTGCAGAAAACCGGGACTATTCGCGAATATGACGCCCAAGGCCGTCACACCACAACGGCGCGATCGCTGCATGCTATTCCAGGCGGCGGCTGGGTCATAGATAATCCAGGAATAAGAACACTTTACCTCAGTGATGTGACCGACGGGATCGATACGCTTTTTGCCGACATAACGGAACTGGCACTGCTTTGCCGATTTCGCGATTGTACCCATGCGCATGAACCGGGCTGCGCAGTTCAGGGCGCTGTCAAAAGCGGCACTTTGGCCGACCACCGCCTCGAACGGTGGCGAAGCCTTGTGGCTGAAAACGGCGATAGAACACCAGTCCTCAGCGGACCACGCGGCAACAAGATCGTTCGCAAAAAGAAATATTGAAGGTCTGCACGGCTTCAAACGATACGAACCAACGACCACGATCTTTGGACGTCGGTCTGTCAAAGCTGGTTAGAGCCGCGACGGTTCCAGCCAATTAGAAACGCGACACTTGTTCCTCGGATCAGCCCCCGATCCGACCGGCTGGGCCGGGTTGCTAGGGAGGAGCGGGGGCGGATGAGATGCCTTCGGCTTTAGCTTTGAGATATGCTCGCCACCATTCATTCTGCAGCTTCCATACGAGCCAGAGCTTTCTGTCGCTTAGCAATCACGTCCGGATCGCTCATGAAATCCTTCCTTTTACCCGGCTTGCGCCCGCGCTTCTGATATCCGTTGCTCGTGCTGCCGTCGCGAATGCCAAACATATGATCTGTCTGTCCAGTGCGACGAGGGCCGCTTTTGCTGCGCTGCTGGTCCCGCCCTGCCTGCTGTTCTATGATGACCGAGAGCACGTCATCCAGACGCTTGTTCTCGACAACAACTGACCGATGAACCGAGCGCAAGGTGTCAAAGGTTCTATAAGGTAGGACGTAACTCTCATGCATGATCTCGAGGCGTCCATCCGGATAGTCGCAAACCACGACCTTCTTGCCTGCCAAGGGCCTGGAGACGGCACTGGGTTCGAGAACGAAGAGGACTTTGTCATAGCGCAGTGTCAGGGATTGCGACAGCGTGCGAGCTTCTTTCCTACACATGGCGCCGTCAAGGTTCTCATGATCGGCAAGCGGCCGGTGCATGTCCTTCGGATTGCGCGGCGATTTGCCGAAGCGGGAATTGAAATCCGCAATGAATTCTGATGCATAGGCGTTGGCAGCCTCGATCGTGTCGATACTGCGAAGCCGCAACTCCTTCACCAGCCGATCCTGCAGCGTCTGGTTGGCGCGTTCCACGCGGCCTTTGGCTTGCGGAGTGTTGGCGCAGATGATGTCGATGTTCAGCTCATAGAGCGCACGTCCAAACTGCGTTAGCCCGCTCGTCCGGTCTTTCTCCGATGCATTAGTCGAGCGAAAGACGCTGTGCTTGTCGCTGTAGAACGCCAGTGGTTTACCCCATTGCTGCAGATACGCCTTCGTCGCATGCAGATAGTCGAACGTGTTCTCTGATCCGGCGAACCGCAGATGCAGCAGCTTGCCGGTAGCATCATCGATGTAGACGAGCAGGGCGCATTTAGGACCGCGGTTCTCAAACCACCAGTGATGCGATCCATCGATCTGAACCAGCTCCCCGAAACAATCGCGCCGGCCGCGCGGCTGGAAAACCCGCTTCTTGCGCTCACGCCGCGAGATCCAGATGCCGGCCTCTGTCATCCATTGCCGCAGCGTCTCCTTGGCGACCGAAATATGATGCAGTTCGATCAGCTTCTCGCGAGCCAGCGTCGGACCGAAATCCAGATAGCGTTCGCGGATGAGATCCAGCGCCGCATTGCGAAACTCCTCGCCATGGCGCCGATTGCTTGGTCTCGATCGCTTCTTCGAAACCAGGCCGGCCGCACCGGCATGGTCATACGCCTGCAGCAGCCTGTGCATCTGACTTCGGCTAAGGCCCAGCAGTTCGGCGGCCTGGACAACGCTAAGGCGCCGATCGCGGATCTTCTGGACAACTTCGAGGCGATGCAATTCTTTCTGCGACATGGTGATCATAAAGGACATGACGACTCCGACCGCTCCTGGTCTCGACCAGGCTGAAGATCGTCATCCTTGCTCCCAACGTTAGGCATTAACCAGTGCACCAAGAGGCAAGATTGTCGCATCTCTAACTGGCCCAACTGTCGCATTACTAAATAGCCGCTCAAGTGTCGGTGGCGTAAGAGGTATTTATGGAACTGGAACATGCAGCAGGCGCGAACGAGCGGGTTTACTTCGGCCGGATGATTGGCATCACGCCAGAAAAAGAAGATAATCGCTCATGCAGCTCAATCGAGCGCACTGCCGAGGAGGGCGTAAAACTCCGGGAGTTTGTCTCGCTCGTCATCGAGGCTCATGCACATCTCCCATCAGAGCGGTGACATGCGTGCGGTTTAGGGCTGCTTTTCAATTTCACAATAGACAACGCTCCGATTCGAGCCGGGCCAAACAGACACCTTCAGATCCGCCCCAGCCGCGCTTTCACTGGCGATCAAGCCCATCTCGCGTTCTGACCGCAACAGCAGTTCCCAGTTCATAAATGTCTCCATATAGCCATCGACGTCCGTCTCCGGGGAGAAGTTGGCGAACAGGAATGTGCCGCCGGGCTTGAGCATGCTGACGCACTTCTTGGTCAGCTTTACGGCTACGGCATCCGGCAAATAGTCATAAAGACCCGCGGCATAGACGAAATCGAACATTCCCAGCGCATGCCTTCCACCGAGCAAGGATTTGACCGACCCGTTGATTGACTCGACGGACGTGCCGGCGAAATCGCGGGCTACGGTTCCAACGCTCACCGGGTCCTGATCCAAAGCCACCCAGCGTTTGATCGCGCCGGCGCCGAGAGCGCGCGACAAAGGCCCCTCGCGAAGATGGCCCGACGCGATGGCCAAGACTTCGGCGGAACCGGGCCGAGCCGAAGCGATTTCGTCTACACGGCGCGCCAGAATGTCCCGGCGCTCCCTTACCGCGACGGATGACGAAGCATTTCGAGTGTAGGCATAGATTGAACGTCCCAAGGTGCTCGATGATGCGACGGCGTCCTCGATCTCGGGCCTGCCGTAGATGAAGTCGAGAAGACGTGCGTCGCCAGAATAGCCGCGGGGTTTTTCAAACGACCAGCGGGTCAACGGATCCTGATTTAGATAGTGAGCAACTGGATGAGATTGCGCGATAGGAACGATGACATCCCACACCTCTGGATGAACGCGACGCCGTAACCGATGCAAGGCGTCGGTAAGACGCTCGATTATCGCACTTGCCTCGACGCCGGATTTGAACTGACGGATCGACACGTCAAGGCTGATAGCAAGGTCGGCTTTGGCAACGGTAAAGTCGCAGGGACTTGGCGCAGCAAACCTCCTTGTCGCCTGACGAATTTCACCCGGCGCAACAAGACTTTGACCGTCCAAGACAAGACTTCGTGCCATTTCGAGACTCCCTTGACCTCGCGTTAAGCATAATCACCCTCGAAATTAGATGCGACTAGAATCTGCACGGGATAAGGGTATTTCTACTG
Organism: Rhizobium sp. NZLR1b; assembly: GCF_019685155.1. Lineage (NCBI taxonomy): Bacteria > Pseudomonadati > Pseudomonadota > Alphaproteobacteria > Hyphomicrobiales > Rhizobiaceae > Rhizobium > Rhizobium sp. NZLR1b. The sequence goes on along the minus strand of NZ_JABDWC010000030.1, from coordinate 58,556 downwards.
TTGCGGGTGGGAACCTGCTCCTCTACGAATGTTAAGTAATAAGACAAACCGGTTGCAGGTTGCCGAACGTAATTTTGGAGGGCGCCCAAGCATGGCTTACTTTTTACGCTCGTTAGCTCGCTGTCGGGCTGGTGTTGTTGAATGATCGCGGCTTACGCTAATGTTCAGCGCGACGAATCAACCGCCAGCTTTTCATTCGCCGAGGCTCGTAACTCTCTGGAAATTGAGAATGATACTGTCCGAAGGCGAAGCTCACGGCATGGCCTTTGGATCGCGGTTGCCGTTTATGTGGCCTTCGCACTTCCCGACCGATGGCTCATCCCCGATGTTGCGCCTGTGACGATCGCCGCGCGATTCGTTGTTGCAACGATCGCGCTGCTGGCTTTCGAAGCCTTGCGACTGGCAAAAGCGAAAACCGTCTGGCTGGACATCACATGCGCCTCTGCATTGCTTGTGGGCTATGTGGGCTGGCTTTACCCGGCGATCGGCACCCGCGATGTCACTGCCATGTCATACTACATGATATTTGGCGCCATCTTCATGATGGGCGCCAACCTCTTTTTCAGTTTTCCGTTTCGGCTTTCCGTGATCACCTCCAGCTTCGTTCTCGGCGCATTTTTTGTTACCATCGAGGAGTTCTTTCCTTCAGGCCAAACCTACAAGCTTGCCTTCGGGATGTTCTACATTTCGTGCTTTGTCTTCACGTCTTTCGTCAATTGGCGATTGAACGTGGAGCGTCGAAACGTGTTGCTGAACGCGGCAGAGGCTCGCTACCAGCACTGGGAAGCGTCCGAGCGTGGAAGATCACTGCTTGAGCTTTCAAATACCGATTACCTGACAGGCATAAGCAACCGACGCGCGCTGGATCGGCGACTCGACGAATGCTGGGCCATCTGGAAAGACGAGCGCCGCGACTTCGTCGTCTTCCTGATCGACGTCGATTTTTTCAAACGCTTCAATGACCGCTACGGGCATCAGGAAGGAGACCGATGCCTGACTGTCATCGCCAATGCGCTGAAGGCGGTTGTGGAGTCGTCCGGCGGCATGATCGGCAGGTATGGCGGCGAGGAGTTTATCGTGGTCTTGCCGGTTGAAACTCCTAAGATCGCGATGAGCCTGGCCGAAAAGATCAGAATGGAAGTCGAGTTTCTTGCGATTGCTCACGACGGGCGACCAGATGATAGCCCGATCGTAACCGTCAGCATTGGCGTCGCGTTCACTCGCGAGAAAGTTGGAGAGAAAGTCGAACGAATAGTGCGTGAGGCCGATCTTGCTCTCTACAATGCCAAAGCAAGTGGCCGAAATTGCATTCGCAGGTTTGATCCGTTGTTGCCTCGCCCCGACGACAATGCTGGTAAACTCGTCCCGCTGCTGACGGCCGCCATTGATCGCAAACTGGTCTCGCTCGTTTACCAACCGATCTTCGATGTGACCAACGAGAAAGCAAGAGCTGTCGAGGCTTTGATGCGCCTTAGGATGCCGGACGGCACCGCGGTTTCGCCGAAGACTTTCATTCCGGTTGCAGAACGGACGGGCGCTATCCTCGAATTGGGTAAGTGGGCGATCGAGACGGCATGCCGTGACATACTGATGACCGATCGCATGGCGACCGTCAGCGTCAACGTGTCGCCCATACAACTACGTTCCCCCGGCTTTGCTGCGAGTGTCGCTGATATTCTTGCCCGGTGCGGGGTCTGCGGGTCGCGACTGGCCTTAGAAGTCACCGAGGGCCTGGACATGGATATGCAGTCGGAGGTGCTCAAATGCATTGCAGATCTGCGGGCTCTCGGCGTCGAGATCTGGCTTGACGATTTCGGCTCCGGCTTCGCAGGCCTCTCTTGGCTGAGGGCGATCGAGTTTCAGACGGTCAAGGTCGATCGCACCTTCCTGCACGACTGCTCCAACCCGCGCGGGTTGACGATGCTTCAGGACATGATTGCTCTCATCCGCAATCGTGGGAATACGATCCTGGTGGAAGGCGTCGAAACTGCAGCACAATTGTCGCTGCTCAAGGATCTTCGCATTGACCGCGTCCAGGGCTTTCATATGGGGATGCCGGTTAGCGCTGAACTTCTAAGCGCGGCATAACTGGATCTCAAGGCTTCCAGAAGAACGTTGATTGCAGACGCGACGTCGCCCGCGATCTTGGGCCTGAACCGGCCCACGGCGCCGGAGGCACTTAGAAATTCTTTAGATGAAAGCGCACTGAACGCCTGAATTCCCGATCCGCGCTCGCAAGCGATCTTCGTTTCTTGAGGTGGTCGACTTAGACGGACATTCGATTACCGAGGAAAAATTTGTATCGCTCGGGTCGGATGAAGAATTCCGACCACTCGGCGCAGGCGCCATGATCGAAATATGAGGTTCGTTCAAGGACGAGCAAGACCGCATCTGCAGCAGTACCGATCAAGGACGATATTTGCGGCGGGACGGCGCGCGCGCCTATCGCGATCTCGGCGGAGGCAATATCGGCGCCTGCTTTCTCTTTAAGGAGGGCATAGGTCGGCCGTTGTTCGGCCGTTTCCAAAGCCAGCTCGGACATGACGGCGGGCAGGAGGCTCCGACCCAAGGCAATGGGCTCGTCATCCACTATGTGAAGACGCTCCAACAGCGCGCATTTTGCTCCGAACAACGGGACAAACGCCGACGGTGTGTCAATCGCCGTCAGTGCGACGATCCGCATCGTGGCATCGAAACCCTGCACTTTCAGCGACTCGTGAGACGCTGCCGTGGAGACTATCCATAGCCTCAACGAGCCCGGACGCTTCGTCTGTTATCCGGGCACCGAATGGTGCGGCAACTCGGCAGCCGGCGGCGACCGCAACGTCGTCTTCCTTCGTGATGGCAAACCCTTCGATCAAGAGGGGCGGTCCCTTCGCTCTTTCGAATGGAATGAGACGACGGCCGGAACAATCCGACCCGGCATCTGGCCTGTAGAGCGGCTCCATACCGCCTATGTGGACGATCCAAAGGGCCATTTGCTGATCCCACATGTGGGCGGCCGGCGCTGCATTCTGGATTGGAACCATCCCGAGCTGGAGCGGCTGATCGAGATTGGGTCCGCCTGGGGACAATTCCATTGGCTCTACACCGAGGCGCTCGCGCGCGGATACAGGGTCGGAGCTTCCGCGGCGAGTGACGAGCACCAGGGCCGATGGGGTGGCGGCGCACCGGCAACCGGCACCTTCGGGTCGCGCGGCGGTCTGACCGGCGTCATCGCCGACCGCTTCGACCGTGCCGGCGTCGGCAGCGCACTCAGGGCACGGCGCACCTTCGCCACGACCGGTGAACGCAGTTTTGCTGTTCTGTCGCAAGGACGGCATTTCATGGGCGAGGTGTTCCATGCCGAACCCGAAAAGCCGCTGGCCTACCGCCTGCTCGGCCAGGTCGGCTGGGAAGAGGTTCAGCTTTATGACGGCGATCGCCTCGTGTGGAGCCGCGACCTGCATGTGGAGGCGGGTCTCAGCCAACGCAGCGTCCGGGTCCGTTTCGGCGGTGCGCGGATCAAGGACCGCTATCGGGCCGCCTATTGGAGCGGCGAGGTTGCTGTGATCGGCGCGGGGCTTCTTGATGCGCACGGAGTTGGCTTTGACCACCCTGAACAAAGCGTATGGCGTACCGGACTCGGCAAACTCCGCTTTAGAACGGCAACACATGGCGATGTCGACGGGATCGAGCTCAAGCTTTCCGACCTAAACGATGCTCACATCACGATTGCCGCGGACCTTCATGGTTACAGCAAGATCGGCAACCCGCTGCAGCCGCCACCGCATGTGCATGCCCCGGAAGCAAGACTAGAGGTAAATGGGAAGGATCTCCTTGCGAAGGGCTCGGTCACATTCGATCTACCGGGCGTCGAGCTGCGCCTTATCGTGGAAAGGGTGACAGACCAACCGCTACCGAGAGATCTTGCGGGTGAGATATTGCTGCGCGAACTGAAGCTCGATCCGGAACGCGAACATCCATTGTTCATCACGGCGCGCCAGCGTGACCAATCCCGAATTTGGACGTCTCCGTTGTTCTTGAAGCCTCGGTAGTTAATGCTCCTACAAAAGGATGATTTTTGGCCGGATCGGCCTAAAATCTGAATCCTGTTCTACATCAAGGAGTTAGACGCGACGATTGAGTCGCAGCTTGGGCGGCCCTTAGCCTGTCGAGTGTCGGCGGGTTGGGGCAACGGGAGGCGATTGATGCAGAAGGCGCCATGCCAACTCGGCAAAGAACGCAGCCGTTCCGCCGATAGTCGAAGACAGGAGGATCGACGGCGCCGATCTCAAAGGCCACCCGCCGTCATTGAGCGCAATTGGCTGATATGGGCGTGCCCAAGGGGTCCATCAGGATGAAATTCGCAGAAACGTTGCGCGGGTTTGTGGCCAGCCAGCGCTCTGTCGAAAAATACGCCTTAGTCCTCACCTGCGAAGCTGAAGTCGCCTTAAGGCCAAGAACAAAATCAAAATTGTTTCCGCTGCCGGCTTCGCGCGTGAAGCTGAGATAGGCCCCGAATCGTTCATATTCGACATTTCGAAGGTTTTGGATCGCCTCAAGAGTATCCTCGAAATCACGCCAGCATGCCTGCTTCACAATGATCGCGAAAAGGTGCAGGACGGCGGGGGCTAGACGCCCCTTCGCGTCTGTCGTCGGCTTAACGATCTTGGCGCGGATCTCAAGAATATCGCCGGTTTCATTGCCACGAACCTTGAGGAAGGTGGAGCTGAGGGGACGCACCTCGTCCCGTTCGTAGATGCGCTGAAAATAACATTCATAATTGCGATTGCGCATCGATGCGGCTTTCCATTCGCTCATCTCGATGCCGGCCTCCCGAAGAGCACCGCAAATAACCGGCCCCGAGACGCGCCACGTCCGCAGAAATTGACTTGCCAACTCCGGCTTCGGGACCTCGATCAGCCGCGGCGATATAGACATCGGCGGGAGAAGAGAGGGAGCCGCCGTATCAGGACGGACGGCTATGGGCGCCGATCGGGCAGCGTTATTGAGAGCTCGATTTTCGGAGAGCCCGACCGGATCTTCGACGCGGTGGATTTCACGGTAAAAAACAACGCCTGCAAGAAGCAAAACGGATATCAAAAGCACTGGCCAACGCAGCCAGCGGCGGTCGCTCCGCAATAGGAATTTCCAGTGCCAAAACGGGATGTCGCGAGGCGGATCGACTGCTGATAACACCTTATCCACGGCGCGACCTCACGAGAAAAATAGCAGCGGATGCGAGTTCGAACGCAATCAACCTCGATCCTGTTTGCGACCAACCGGCGTCGGTCGGCGCGTGAGCCAAAGCTCCTGCTGGCGACTCCTTCTGAGGTGGGCAACGGATGTGAACAACGGTACAGTCTGTCCGACTCACCTTCGACACCGCGAGTGTGAGGTCGCGTGTGTGGAGCGTCAAGCAGCAACCCCGGTGGACGGCGTTCGCCCCCAAAATTCGCGCGGAAGAACGCACCGGCGGCCCTCAAGAAAATCACATCAGCTAGAGCCTGTCTCGCAAAAGTGTGCTGCGGTTTTGCGTTAAAGACATGCGTAAAAACAAAGACCTAAAGCGTGACGAGCGAATCTGAAAGATCGCGACACGCTTTAGCGTCGCGACAACTGCGCAAGTCCTGAGTGGAGATGCTCAGCGTCGCATTTCTAACTGGCTGGCGGCGTCCCGTCTCTGATCCGTCGCGTCATCGCCACGTCCGCGCGAGCGATCATTGTGAATTCCAGATGAAAACAATGAAGCCGAAAGCGATCGCCATTGTCGTGGTGGCGGCGTAAAGCATGGTGAACCGGGCGGGACCGACGGATGCTGCCAGTATCACGCGGCCAATTGCGTTTGCAGCCATGGCGCCCAGTACCGCGTGGACGACGATGTCCGAAGCCTGGAGGTCGGTCCGGCGCAGCGCCGTCAACACTGCGACGTCGACGTCGAAGCTGCCAGAGATGATCGAGGCCAACAGGACCGCAGAATTTCCCAGGTATGCGACCAGGACTTCGCTCGCAGAAAGCGCCAGTACGTATATCGTCGCAAAAAAAAGAAAAGCGAGCGGACCTCGAAGGGGTTGCGGGCCGAGACGTCGACGGCGGCCCGCTTGTGTTCAGACCTCGTCAAGAACACGGCCATGCAGGCGAAAACCACTGCCGCGACCGTTGCCACAGGCGCTATCTTCGGCAAGACTGCGGGACCAACGATCAAGGTCAGCCCAGCCACGCGCAGGATAGACACCGTGGCCGCCAAACACGCGGCGCCGGCAAGTCTCCAAACTTCCGCTCCATCCTTGGCGGAACGAGCCAGCGTTAGCGTCACGGCCGTGGACGAGACCAAGGCGCCGGCGGCTGCGCCGATCAAAGTGCCCTTCCTCTCGCCGAATAGGCGTACGGTGATATAGCCTGCAAAAGAGATGGTCGCGGTCAAGACGGTGAAAAGCCATACTTCAAAGGGGTTCACCGTCAGTGCCCGACCTACATCGCGGTTTGGTAAAAGAGGAAGTATGACGGCCGTCATGACCGCAAGCATCAGAGCCGAGCGCAGCTCGACCCAAGTCAAACGCCTGAGGAAGGCGTGAAGAACGTCGCGGCTCGCCAGTATGGCTGCAAGGGCAGTGCCGCCCGCCGCCGCGGCGACGGGATCGCCATCGACTGCAAGAGCGCCGAGTCCGAAAACGCATAGCGCGGCAATGACCGAGGTGACGCTGTAGTCTTCGTCGTCCCAGGCCTCCCGAAGCTTGAAGAGTCCGAATACGGCGGCAAAACTCATGAAGCCGCAAGCCAGGAGCAGCGAGGACCCGGTCGCGTTGGCCAAGGCCGCAATTACACCTCCAAGCAACCCCGAGATGCCAAAGGTTCGGATGCCCCCGGTTCTGCTCCCTGCAGGAGAATCCCGCTCCCGCCAGCCACGTTCCAGCCCGACCAGGAGACCGATGGAAAGCGCTAATGCAAATCTTGCAACGACCATGGAATTCACAAGGGCCTCCCTATGTCAAAGTTGCTGCGAGTCAGTCGGCACGCGCAGTACCGCCCGGACTGGTTTGGCAGACATCGTCGTCTGCGGTCCGACGTCAGTTTGTCCGGGTTGCGCTCCGACCGGACACGGCGGTGCTTTGACGAAGCGCAATGCGAAGTTCGGCTCGGGATGCATCATGGCGGAGGTATAACCTCAGGAGGTCAGCATGAAACCACAATTCCATCTCCCTTTGTCAACTTATCCCGATGCAAGTTCCTTCACCATCGTTGACAACGCGATCGACCTCGCCCGCCAGATTGGCGCCGACCTCCTCGCCAGTATCCCGCAGGTGCGGATCCCACCGATCCACCCGCCGTTTCCAACGGTGGTCGATGTAGACTCATGGCGGGGGCAAGCGGAAGGGTATAGCCGCGACAGTGGGGCCTCGCTTCGAAAATACATTGCCGACGCGGCCTCGGAGAGCGGCGTCGAGGTGCGAATTCATGGCTTCGACGCCAGGGAGCCGTTCGTCTTTGAGTGCTTCGCGAAAATCGCCAGGAGCCACGACCTGTCCATAGTGGAGGCATCGGAACTCTCTCGCCAGCTTTCGGAGACGCTGTTGCTCGAGAGCGGCCGTCCGTTGATTCTGTTTCCTGCCAGTAGCGTCTGTGGTCGCGTCGATACCGTTGCGATCGCCTGGGACGGCAGCGCGACCGCGGCACGAGCGATCTCCTGCGCCCGTATATTCGCCGAGCGGCTGACGAAGATGCAGGTCATCTCGGTGATCGACGACAAGCAGGTCGACGAAGCGAACCGTTCGCTCCTGATATCCTCGTTGAGGCACTCCGGGTTCGAGGTAGAAGACGTATCGATTCAGGCCGGCGGGCAGTCCCCGGCTGCCGCCCTTCAAGCGGCCGCGCTCGAACGGAATGCGGATCTCCTGGTGGCGGGCGGATTTGGCCACTCCCGGCTTCGCGAGTTTATCCTTGGCGGCGTCACTCGGGAACTCCTTTGCAATGCTGACATGCCGGTCCTTCTCGCGCACTAGAAGGCGCGAGGGGCGTGCCGATTCAGGCGGCGGGAGAGACCTCTGCAGCGGCGTTGAATTGGCAGCATTGGAACGGTGCCCAGAATGGATGCCAGGCGCTCCTGAGACGATGGCCTTCCGTGACCAAGATCAAAGACATCAACTTCGGCATCGCTGGCAGCAGACGCTTTTCGGGGGCGTGACCCGCAGCATGATCGAAAACGGTAGGACGCCGATATTCCTGTCGCATTGATTGGAACTCGCTTTAACAGATTACCTTTGACGGTCGCGCAAAGTTCATAGGCGTCATCATCGGCCAGGGCCATTTGATGGCCGTGGCCTTGTGCAGCAGGTCCTACAAACGGGCGCAGCTCGTCCGACGAATAAGTCAGCGAACAGCTCGCCGACCCGCTTGAAGGCGCGGTTGACCGCGACCGCGAGATGCGCGACTTCCCGCGGCATTTCGTCGAACCCAAATGCGAACGGGAATCCATTGGGTCGATGCGATCGGCCGCTTCTGCCGCGGCCCGCACCGGACGCAATGCCTGCCGGACGGACAACAAGGTTCCACCGAGGACGAGGACCAGGAGAATGCTCATCGGCACGATCAGGTGTTCTATCACCTCGTTCCAAAAGGACATCGGACATGACGTCGGAAGGATCATCGATCGTTGCGATATCGACAAGGAAACGCTGATTTCCAATGAAAAATGCCCTGCCGCCAACAAGCGACAACGGCTTGCCGGGCGTCAAGGATCGCAACCAGAAATCCGGCGGGTTGACATCGGCCGGAAGGACGATCTCCTCGAACATGCTCTGGTCAACGCTGTCGAGCCGCGCGAGAGCGGTGAGCTGGCCAACGAAACGGACGAGATCATCGACGTCGGCCTCCGCCTGCCTCGCACGAGGATGGTCGATATGCCCGAGTTCCAGCTTCAAAGCCGCAAGCGGCGTTCGGACTTCATGGGCGATCCCAGATGTCAGGATCTTTTGCGACTTCATTAAACAGCGTGGGGGCACCCTGCAGCCCAGCGGCTTGGACCTGACAAACGAACTTCCAGCGAATGATTGTTTTCGTAGACCCACGGGGCGAGTTAAAGCGCTCCTCGCAGGCGGCATCGCAAGACTCGAACAGGAGCGCGCCGCTTGCTTGACGAACACGGGCCACGTAGCCGGTGCTACCCTGACTGTAACGCTGCTGCACATTTTCAGGAATTCGGTATCGAACGCTTGCACCATCGACCACGATCCCAGATGCGAGCCGCTCCGTTTCCGGCTCGACGAACAGTCGAGAAAGCTCCCCTACATTCCAGTAGTAGTCCGAGAAGACGACGGCGAGCTGCAAGAGCATGGCCAGGATCGCGAAGAATGCAATCCGGCGCGCCAGAATGGCTCCGAGCGTCGGGCGGGATCGGCTCAATCGCGTACCTCGCGCATCATATAGCCAACCCCTCTGATTGTTTCGATCGATGAGTAGGTCCCATGACCTTCCAACTTCTTGCGCAAACGGGAGATTGCCAGCTCGACGGCGTTGCTACTTCTTTCAGCGCCAAATTCCGAGAACGTGTGCTCGATCCTTGATTTTGCGACCACCTTGCCACCGTTACGCATCAGAAGCTCGAGCAATCCTTTCTCCGATGGGGCAAGCGCAATCTCTGTGCCGGCGCACATTACCTGTCGTGAAGCGACATCGAATTGAATTGCTGCATATTCCAGCACTGGCATGGAAGTGAGGGGCGCCCGGCGCATGATTGCGCGTATCCGGGCAACCAGTTCGCCATTGTGAAACGGCTTGGCCAGATAGTCGTCGGCGCCTGCATCAAGCCCGACTATCCGCTCGTCGATCGCACCACGCGCCGTCAAAAGAAGCACCGGTGTCTGCATGCCAGCGGCCCGAAGAGACTTCAAGACGTCGATGCCATCTTCGTCAGGCAGACCGAGATCGAGGAGCAGGAGATCGTACTCGCCCTCACGGAGCGCAAGCCGGCCTTCCTGCGCTGTCCCGAAGGCGTCGATCTTCCAACCTTCGTCCCTGATCGCCTCGCAAAGAAGATCGCGAAGCCGGGCGCTGTCCTCGATGAGCAGAACTCTCATGCCTTCTTTCGACCTGTACCATCGACCAGACGAGATTTTCCCGATGCCGCCAGCTTTCCAAAATAGCAGCGCCGCCATGGATGAAAGCAAGCACTATAATGCTGTTGGCAATCGTGCCGTGCAATCGCTCCAACCATTTTTCGCCCCAGAAGGCATCCAGTGTCGTCATGCAACCAGTCGTGGCAGTTGCCACAAGAAGCACGATCAGCAACAGCATCATCACAGATGCCAGGGGACTGTGGCCGAGATGGCGCTTCTCGTTCCGACCGACAATGCCACGGATTTGATCCAAGACCTTACGCGGCGTCGGAAAGAAGTCGCGACGATGGTCCAGTGGAATACCCGGACAACCGGATACCAGACCTTGACGCTTTTCGGAGCGACGTCGGAGGGCGATGCGCCCTCCTTCCTTAGCGAGATCACCGTCATCCTCATTCGCCCTTCTGGACAATATCACCGGATACCGGATTGAAATAGACCTCGGCTCGCTTGCCGTCCTTGTCCTTGCCGTAGATTTCATAGCAATTGCCAGTGATTTCAAATGTCTTCACCTTGTAGCCAAGCGTATCGACCTTGGCCTTCATGGCGTCTTCGGACATCCACTTTGATTTCGGCTCCTTGGTGCAACTTGGGCTAGCCGATGCCAATATCGGCGTGGCGGCGATGATTGCGACAGCGGCGATCAGTTTCAACATGATGTTTTTATCCTTTGAGTAACCCGTCCGGGCGACCTCCGATCAATAGAGGTCACTAGCTGTCGGTTTACTGTCAGGACTTTCGAAACGCTCTCGGGGATTGAGATCAAGAGCCGGAATCATTTCGTCAATATGTGAAGGCCACATCGGGTACCGCTCATCCAAGTGCTTTCTTAGCCCTACGTCTGGCGTACACGAAGTCCGCAACCAGAATCACCCCGGCGACGGCAAATCCAGAATAGTCCCCTCTTTTCCCGCTGACCGGCTCCTTCGACGCGATATCGTCGGAAATCGTCTGGCCATACTGCGACGCGTGGTTCGTGACCGCGGTTTCGATGCATATGGTCCCTGGGGCGGGCGTGGGCATGAAGTCACCCGGATCGAGGACCTGCGAAGTCACTCGGGATCTCGTTCGGGGCGAACTGAACCATCGCGTCCTACGGTTCGCGTATTGCGTTATCGAGGCCACGCAGCAACGGATACAGAAAATAGGAGATCACCGTGCGGTTGCCGACCTTGATTTCCGTGGATACGGTCATGCCGGGAAGCAGCCGCACCGGCACATCTGCGGCATTCAGCCTTGTATCGGCAAGCAGTATCCGGGCCTTGAAGAAGGGGGCGGCCGGCTGGCCGGGGGTGGCGCTCTGTTCCTGTTGGCCGGTGAGGAACGTGTCCTGGCTGATGGTTCTCACCTCGCCCGAGGCGGTGCCGTATTTCTGGAAGGGATAGGCGTCGAGCTTGATACGCGCTTCCTTGCCGACGGCGACACGGCCGATGTCGCGGGTGTTGATCGAGACTTCGGCTTCGAGCGGCACGTTGATCGGCACCAGCGTCACCACCGGTTCGGCCTCGCGCACGACGGAGCCGACCGAGCGTTGCGCCAGGTCGAGCACGACGGCATCGGCGGGTGCGGTCAGCGCCACCATGTTGCGGCGCAGCTCCATCTTTTTCAGTTCCTCGTCAGCCATGTCGCGCTGGCCGCGCAGCTCCACCAGCTGCTCCATTGCAGCGCGGCGGAAATCCTCGATGAAGGCCTGGCGGTCGGCTCGGAGCTTGGCATACGAGTGGGCGGCCTCGTCGGCCCGGCCGCGGACGGCGGTCAGATCGGATTCGACGTCGAGGCGGGCGTCGCGGGAGCCGAGCAGCGTGATCAGCGAGCCGCTCTGTGTGTTATAAAGCCGCTCCCGCGCTGCCTCGATCTGCGAGAGCCCATCGCGCCTTTGGGTCAACACCGCTTCCTGGTTCTTGCTGGCGGTGAGCGACGCCGACTGGCCGGCGATTTGCTGCTCGAAATTCTGCAGCTGCGCCGCGTAGAAGGCCTGTCGCTGGCCGAAGAGCTGCGACTGCAGTATCTGGTCGGGCGTATCTCCCGCCATCTTCGTATAGTCGACGCCGGCAAGCTCGGCCTCGATGCGTCTCACCTGAGCGTCGAGTGCGGAGAATTTCGCCTGCTGCTGGTCGACATCGGCCTGGCTGAAAGTGGCATCGAGGGTCGCCAGCGTCTGCCCGGCATGCACCACCTCGCCGGCCTTCACCTCGATCGTGCGGATGATCGATGTTTCGAGCGGCTGGACGACGATGGTAGGCTGGGTGGTGACGAGCTTGCCGGGCGCAATCACCACCTCGTCGATGGAGGAAACCGAGGCCCAGATGATCGCTGAGGCAAGCAGCGCCGTCACGCAGTAGAGCGTCATGCGCGCCACCCGCGGCGGCGCGCGCTCCTCGAGCTCGACGGCATCGGACTGAAATTCCGCTATTGCCGGCGGCAGCGGCGGCCGGGCAGTCAGTTGCCTTCCCGTGTCTGAGGGGCCCTTGTCTGAGAGGCCTTGGCCTGTGGAGCCTTTGTCTGAAGGAACCGGCAGGTTTTCGCTGGATTTTCTGGCGTGCGCGTTCATGCGACCTGCCTCATTTGTTGGGACCACAGGTGGCGGTAGGTCATGCAGCGCGACACGAGCTGATCGTGCCGGCCGATATCGGCGACCTTGCCGCGATCGATGACGAGAATGGCATCGGCATCGACGAGCGTCGAAAGCCGGTGCGAGACGATGACCACGGTCCGGCCGGCGGCGATGCGGCTGAGGTTGTCGCGGATGATCGCCTCGCTGTCAGGGTCGAGCGCGCTCGTCGCCTCATCGAAGATCAACAGCTTCGGATCGGTGATCAGCGCGCGGGCAATCGCCAGGCGCTGCTTCTGGCCGCCCGACAGGTTGGCGGCGTTTTCTTCCAGCATGGTGTCGAAACCGCGCGGCAGACGCTCGATGAACTCCTCGGCGCCGGCGATGCGGGCGGCTTCCATGATCTCCTCGATGCTGGCATCGGGCTTGGCGGCGGCGATATTCTCGCGAACCGAGCCGCGAAACAGGAAACTATCCTGGAGCACCACGCCGATGCTGGTTCTTAAGTGCACCAGGTCGATCTCGCGGCTGTCATAGCCATCCATGCGCACGAGGCCTTCCTGGCTCTGATAAAGCCCCTGGATGAGCCTTGTGATCGTCGTCTTGCCCGACCCGCTCTTGCCGACCACGCCGAAGACGCAGCCCGCCGGAATGGCGAATGAGACATTGTCGAGCGCAGGCGCACTATCAGGCGCATAGCGGAAGGTGACCCTGTCGAATTCGATGCGGCCCTTCAGATGCGGCCGAACACCTCGCCCGCGGCCCGCCTGCTCCGGCCGCTGGTTCATGATCTCGCCGAGCATGCGCACGGAGAGCGCCACTTCCTGATATTCGTGCACCATGGTGACGATCTGCACCAGCGGTCCGGAGACCCGGCCGGCGAGCATGTTGAAGGCGACCAGCGCACCGATTGTCATCGAGCCGTTAAACACATCGAGCGCGCCGAGGCCGATGATCGCGACACTCATCAGCTTCTCCAGAAGCCCGGTCAGCGACTGGGCGATGGTCGAAATCTTGTCGACCCGGAAACGCACGGAGATCGACTGGGCCGAATAATCGTCCCACACCTTGCGCTGGCGCGGCTCCAGTGCCAGCGATTTGACGGTGCGCATGCCGTGCACGGTTTCCACCAGTAATGCCTGCCGGTCGCCTTCGGCCTGGTAAAGCGCCTGCAACCGGCGCTGGAACGGCCCGACGAGCATCATCACCACGAGGCCGACGAGCGCTGCGAAACCGAGCACCACAAGCGTCAGCTTGACGCTGTAGAGAAGCAGGATCGGCACGAAGACGAAGAGCGAAACGCCGTCGAGAAGCGTCAGGAACAGGCGCCCCGTCAGGAATTCGCGGATGCGCCCCGTCTGCTGCATATGCTTGACGAGAACGCCGGCCGAGGCCTGCTCGAAAAGTGCGATCGGCAGGTTGAGCAGATGGCCGAAGGTGCGTGTCGCGACGCGGATGTCGATCCTGTTCGTCGCGTAGAGCAGCAGATAGCGGCGCAGGAAGCTGAAGGTCGCGTCGAAGACGAGCGCGATAGCAATACCGATAGTCAGAACCGTCAGCGTCGCATAGCTCTGGTGCACCAGCACCTTGTCGATGACAAGCTGGAAGAAGATCGGCGTCGTCAGGCCCAGCCCGTAGAGCACGAAGGCGGCGAGCGCGACATCTCGGAAGAAGCTACGCTGCTTGATGATCTCGGGCACGAACCAGCGAAATCCGAAGGGCCGGTCCTCGTCGGACATGCGATAGTTGCGCTTCAGTAGGATCACCGATCCGAGCCAGGCCTTGGCGAACTGCTCTTCGCTGAGCATCATCACTTCGGCGCGTGACGCGAGCGGGTCAAGAACGCGAATTCTCTCCTCCTCACCCTCCCCGACGGCGCCGGCGATGACCACCCAGTTGCCGTTCGTCAGTTCCGCGATCACCGGAAAGGCTTCGCCGAGCTGAAACAGGGATCGCCAGCCGAGCGTCAGATGCCGGGCTCTGAGGCCGGCATCCTTGGCCATGCGCAGCAGCTGCCGCACGGCAACGGGATCGTTGCCGACGGCATAGTCGTGCTGCAATCGCTCAGGCGCGAGATCGACGCCGTGATGACGCGCGACGAGCGCTAGACAGTGCAGGTTGGTATGCAGAAAACCACTCATGGCCCACCCGAAACAATACGAGACCCAGTCACTATTTGTTTTATCAGTTGAAGTTCGGCGAAGCGTTCGAAGCGCCGGGCTGTACCGACTGGATATCGGCAGCCGCCGCAGCTGACATATCGCCGATGCGACGGACCGCGCCCGCCTCGACCAACCCGCCGAGCGCCTTTTGCATGAGGTCGACCGCATTGGCGAAGGCATCGACAGGCATGATGATGCGCTGACGGAAGACCGGCTTCGGGTTGTTGTTGGCGTCACGATCGGTTGCCGAAAGCGACATCAGGTCGATGCGCACGATCGTTCCGGTAATGGTGATTTCGCCGATGCCATCTGCATAAAGTTCGTCACTCATTGTTCTCTCCTCTGGTTGGTAATCAAAACGTCTTCACACTAGGCCGTCTTACGCCCATCATGACACTTCTAACTATTTGAATGTGCGAGGATATGTCCGTGCTGCCATGCCGGAAACGGATCGCGGAGGCCGACGGCGGTTTGCGGATCGAAACCCGTCTCCTCGCCGGTCAGGCAATCGCCGAGCGCAGCACGGATCGCTTCCTCGTCGAAGCCGGAACCGATGAAGACGAGCTCCTGGCGGCGATCGCCCCAGACATCGTCCCAATGCCGGTCGATGAGCTGGCGGAACTGCGGAAAGCGCGGCCATTGCACCCGCGGCACCGAGGCCCACCAGTACCCCCTGGTCTCGATGCGGCACTGGGTGCCGGCAATTGACAGAAGGCCGATCTCGTCCGGCCTCGTCGCCAGCCAGAAATGGCCCTTTGCGCGGATGAGGCCCGCCCATTTCCGGTCGAGGAAATCCTTGAGCCTCAGGGGATCGAAGGGCCGGCGACTGCGATAGACGAAGCTTGTTATGCCGTATTCCTCGGTCTCCGGCACATGATCGCCCCAACCGAAAAGTTCCTTGTGCCAGAGCGGATGGCGGGCGGCCTTCGCTTCGCTGAAGAGGCCGGTATCCAGGATCGCGCCAAGCGGCACCTGGCCAAAAACCGCCTCGACGACCTGGGCATCCGGATTGAGCGCCGCGACGACCCGGCGAACCTCGGCAAGGTCGGCGCACGGCACATCGCCTGCCTTGTTGATGATGACGACATCGGAAAATTCGATCTGCTCGACGAGCAGGTCCACGAGCTTGCGCTCATCGTCCCCGTCACGCCTTTCGCCGCGATCGGCAAGGAATTCGGCGCTCTGGTAATCGGTGAGAAGATTGACCGCATCGACGACGCAGACCATCGCGTCGAGACGCGCCACGTCGCAGAGGGCAGCCCCGCTCTCGTCGCGGAAGGAGAAGGTGGCTGCGACCGGCAGCGGCTCGGCAATGCCGGTTCCCTCGATCAGCAGATAGTCGAAACGGCCGGCGGCTGCGAGCCGGCGCACTTCGCTCAGAAGATCGTCGCGCAGGGTGCAGCAGATGCACCCGTTGGTAAGCTCTACCAGCGTCTCGTCGGTGCGCGAGAGGTCTGCACCGCCCTCGCGCACGAGATCCGCATCGATATTGACCTCGCTCATATCGTTGACGATGACAGCAACCCGGCGACCCTCCCGATTACTCAGGACATGATTGAGCACAGTCGTCTTGCCGGCGCCGAGAAACCCGGCGAGAACCGTTACGGGCAATCTGTTGTCTGCACTCATCATCGAAACTCTCACTCTTTACAGCATGCTTGGCCTTGCATCCTCGCGGGCTTTACGCCGCGAGCTGCGGTTTGAACGCCACATCCACATAGTAGTTCGTGCTGTTGTAGCTGGCTGTCGGGAACAACCCGCCCGCCCCGTAGGCATAGACGCCGTTGCTGCCGCCGGGCGCCTTGAGATCGCCGTTCGTCACATCGCTGGCAAAGTAATTGCCGGTCGCCGAGTAATTGCCGTTGCTCGAATAAGAAACGACATAGCTCGTATCCGCCTGGACCGCGATCTGCTGGGTGAGCTGCGCAGTCTGCCAGCCGCTGGCCGTCTCGTTGTTGAAGGTGACGCTGCCGAGCAGCGTGCCCGAGGCGGTCCAGAGATAGCCGCTATGCGGGCCGGTGTTGTCGGCCCCCTTGTAGAAGCGGACGCCGGTGATCCAGCCTGACGTATCGGCCTGGAATTTCATGCCGAGATTGATTTGCTGGTTGTCGTTGATGGAGACGATCGACGGCGTGGCACCGGCGGCAAAGAGGTTCTGCTCCGGCCCTCCCGGCTGGCCGCCGTTGATGGTGAGGGCAACCTGCGCCGACGCCGTGCCGCCCTTGCCGTCTGCTATCGCGTAGCTGAAGCTTGCCGGTCCCGAATAGCCTGCCGTCGGCGTGAAGGTCACCGTCTGGGCCTGGGCATCGTAGGCGACCGAGCCGTTGACCCCGCCGCTGACGCCGGTGATGACAAGCGGATCGCCATCGGCATCGGCGTCGTTTGCCAGGAGCACGGAGGCCTGGATGGTGATCGGCGTGCCGGTATTGGTCGAGAAGCCGCTGTCATTGGCGGCGACCGGAACCGCATTCTGCGCGCCGCCCTGCTGATAGAGCACGTCGACCCAATAATTGCTGGCATTGTAGGAAGCGGTCGGGAACAGGTTGCCCGAGCCATAGGCATAAAGGCCGTTGCCGCCGCTCGCCGCACTCGACGGCGCCGTCAGCGCACCGTTCGTATGATCCGTCGTGAAGTAGTTCGCCGTTGCGGAATAGAAGCCGTTCGAATGGTAGCTCGCCACATAGGTGGCGCCGGCCGTCACATTGATCGGCTGGATGAAGGAAACCGTCTGCCAGCCGCTCGCCGTCTCGTTGATGAAGGTCGCCTGAGCCAGAAGCTGGCCGCTCGCTGTCCAGAGCGAGCCGGCATGCGTGCCGGTATCCTGGGCGCTCCTGTAATAGGTGAGCCCGGTGATCTGGCCGCTGGCGGAAGCGATGAACTTGACGCCGAGTTCGACCGAGTTGGCGTCATTGGCAGCGGTAACGCCCGACGTGTCGGCGCCGGTGAACAGGCTTGCGGTCGTGCCGCCGCCAGGCTGCGAATTGACCGCGAGGCTCACAGTGGCCGACGACGTGCCGCCATATCCATCCGAGATCGAATAGGAGAAGCTTGCTGAACCCGTATAGCCAGAGTTCGGCGTGAAGATCACCGTTTTGGTCTGGCTGTTGAACGACACGGTTCCGTTGACCGCACCATTCGCGCCGGTGATGCTAAGCGGATCGCCATCGGCGTCATGGTCGTTTGCAAGCAGGCTGGCTGCGGCAATCGAAAGTGCGGTGTTGGAATAGGTCGTGTAGCCATTGTCATTGGCGGCGACCGGCACCGCATTGGTTGTCTGGTTGAAGACGACATCCACCCAGTAGTTCGACGACTGGTAGCTGGAAGTCGGGAAATCCGTGCCATTGCCGAAGACGCCGTTACTGCCGGCAAGCGCCGTCAGCGCGCCGTTGGTATGCGCTGAGGTGAAATAGTCTGATGTCGCCACATAGGAGCCTGTCGTGTCGTAGGAGGCGACATAGGTTGTGCCGGCTGCGATATGCACCGGGTTGGTGAATGTCGCGGTCTGCCAGCCGCTCACCGATCCGCTGTCGGCGAAAGTGACGGTCGCGACCAGCGTGCCGTCGGCCGTCCAGAGGGAGCCGGTATGGGCGCCGGTATCGCCGGCCGCCTTGTAGTAGCGGATGCCGGAAATCATGCCGCTGGACGAAGCGACGAACCTCATCCCGAGTTCCAGCGACTGACCGTCGTTGAAGCTTGCGCCCGTCGGCCCTTCGCTTGAGGTAAACAGTGCTTCCCCGGCAGGGCCCTGGTTTACGGTGAGGCTGACGTTGCCCTGATCCGTGCCGCCGCGCCCGTCCGACAGCGTATAGGTGAAGCTTGCAGGCCCCGAATAATTGTTGGTCGGCGTGAAGATGACGGCGCCGTTCTGCTTGTTGAGCGTCACCGTGCCGTTGACGGCATTGCCGACGGCCGAAATCGTCATCGCATCGCCATTCGGATCCGTATCGTTTCCGATGAGCGAGGCGATCGAGATGACGACGCTGTCGTTGCGGGTGATGGTCAGCCCCGTATCGTCGGTCACAACCGGGGCGCTGTTGGGCCCGGCATCGAAGACTACGTCGACCCAGTAATTGGTGCCGGTGCCGGGGCTTTGGCCGGGGAACGTGCCGGCAGTGGTGCCGTAGGCGAAGACGCCGCCGCCATCGACGGCCTTCACCGCGCCGCTGGCATAGGTGCCGCCGGTGAAATAATTGTTTGTCAGCGAGAAGAAACCGCCGCTGTGATAGGAGGCCACGTAGGTCGTGCCGGCGGCAATCTGGATCGGCGAAGAGAACATCACCGTCTGCCAGCCGGAGAGCGGTTCGTCGACGGACACGCCTGATGCCAGCAGCGTTCCGTTGGCGCTCCAGAGGCTGACGACATGGTCGCCGATATTGGAGAAGCCCTTGTAGAAGCGGATGCCCTCCACGGAGCCTGCTGTCGTCGTCTGGAAGCGCAGGCCGAGCTCGACGGAATCGCGATCGATCGCCACTTCGACCGCCGGCTTTTCCGCAAGCGTCCAGAGGCCTGTCGTTCCCGGCAAGGTGACGGTGACCTGCTTGCCGGCCGATGACGCCTCCATATTGACGCTGTCGTCGACGGCCCGTGACATGATCGTGTAGGTTCCGCTCGCCTGGACGACCCAGTTATAGCTCCAGCTCTCGCGGCCGGTGGCCTTGAACCAGTGCTGGCCGCCATCGGTCGAGACTTCCACGCCGGCAATGATGCCGCCGCCGAAATCCTGCGCCGTGCCCGTGATCGTCACATGTTGCCCTTCGAGGAAGCTTGCGCCGACGATCGGCGACGTGACCGACGAGGTGGGCTTCAGCGTGTCGGTCGATTGTGTCGCAAGGATCAGGCTCGCATCCAGCGTCGTCGGCTGAATGCCCATGTCCGCGAACATGTTGACCATCGCCTGTTGCACATTGCGATCGGTTGACGTCGCCGCGCCCTGATGGTTGTCACTCAGCCCCCAGGACCAGAAGACTGTGCCGGCGCCGAAGACCAGCGCGCCGCTTGCCGCCCGATACATGGTCAGGCTGTGGGCCGCCACCGCATCGCCGACCGTCGTGCCGTAATCGCGCAGATAGGTGCTTACCGAGACCGAGGAGAGTGACAGGTCGATCAGCCCATCCGGACGGAAGCCGTTCTCGACATCGGAATCCCATTCGTAGCCGAGCAGGTTCTGCACGAGATTGTAGCTCTCGCCCTGCTGCAGCTCAGCAACATCGGTGTTGCGCCAGAAGCGCAGGTTCGAATAGTCGTAGGGAATGGAGATCGTATCGGAGCGGTAGCTGTCCACCTGGAACATCGTGCCCGTCAGCGAATTCTCCGGCTCCTGTCCCGCATCGGCATAACGCGGATCGCGCCAGGTGCCGGTGCCGACATTGCTCGGATCCGTGCTCGTGCCCCAGGTTTCCTTGTAGCAGACCATGGTGCGGTAGGCCTGGCCGCTGCCGTCGATGCTGCTTTCCCAGCGGACCTTCCAGTAGCACTCGTTGCCGCTCCAGAAGGCGAGGTTGACGCCGGCATCGCGCGCCGCCTCGACATTGGCGCGCTGTTCGGCAGACCAGTATTCGTCATGCCCGACGGAGAGATAGGCGTCGTGGTTGAGCAGCAGGCTGCCGCTACGCGCTGCATCGACGCCCGAAATATAAGATACGTCGTAGCCGTTCTGCTCCAGCCACGAGATGGCGGAGGATTCGGCGCCGAAGATGTAGTCGTGCGAGCCGCCGATCGGGCTCGTATTGGTAATGATCGGCCTGTTATAGCTGACCGCCGAGGCCCGGCCGATGGCCTGCAGGCCGCAGCTGCAGTTCGGTGGCAGGTAGCCGATCATGCTTGCGGGATCGACGGGCACTTCGCCATAGTAGAGGCTGGCGCCGCCCCAGGCATTATAGGCCTGCCATGTCGTGTCGGACGTCTGGAAGACGATATTGCTGGTGGAGGCGTCGTCGCGCACAACGAAAGGAATGATGCTGGCGTCTGCGGTGCCGTCCTCGCGCACCAGCTTGGCGAAATAGACGCCGGAGACCGCGTCCGTCGGAATCTGCCAGCTCGCCGAGACCGACCAGTTGCCGCAGTCGATGAGGCCGAGTGACATATCGACGATCGGATGCGGCTGGATCTGCGCCG
Source organism: Rhizobium sp. NZLR1b (assembly GCF_019685155.1). Taxonomy (NCBI): domain Bacteria; kingdom Pseudomonadati; phylum Pseudomonadota; class Alphaproteobacteria; order Hyphomicrobiales; family Rhizobiaceae; genus Rhizobium; species Rhizobium sp. NZLR1b. The sequence continues at coordinate 37,635 of NZ_JABDWC010000030.1, read as the reverse complement.
TGGTCAGCGATTGCTCGATCGAGTCGACCTTGCGCGCCCCGGCCCCGCCATAATAGCCCATGCGGTAGATATCGATGCGGTAATGGGTGGAATCGGTGGCGATCTTGAAATCGACCGTCTGGCCGATATTCGTGCTGATTTCGGTGGCGAAGCCCTGAATGGTGCCGCCGCCGTCACCCTCCAGACCCCACTCGCTGATCGGGTTGCCCTGCTTCAGGTTTTCGAGCGCGATCTTGTTGGGCGTCGCCGCAGCCGAAGCTGCCGGTATCGATGCCATCAGTGCCGTCGGGGCCGCGGTCGTCTGAGCAGAAACGTCCTGGCTCGGCTCCACCGAGATGGATGCTATCGAGGCCTGAAGGCGCAACGAAGCCGTGCCGAGACTGCTGGAAGAACTGACCGGCGCCGTTTTGGCGCTGCCGGTATCGGCATCGCTGATAACACCCGTAAGCGCGGGAGCAGCAGGCAGTGTCGCAGCCTCCTCGGCCGGATCCGGGCCAAGCACAGTGCGTTGCAATGTCGAGGAAGGCGTCTGGAAGACCGTCGCAGCCGACGCCGTCTTCGTGGACGTATCCTGCGCGCCGCCATCGGCAGCAGGCGCAGGCATCGCCGTCGACGACGCAGGGGACGATTGCATGTCGCCTGATGATATCAGGAAAGATGTGACCGTGCCGGTGAAGGAGGATTGGACGGTTGCGCTGCCCTGATTGGCAAAGCTTGGGGAGCCATCGGTACTTCTCGACGATACGACCGTCGCGGATGCAAGTACTGCGCTCCAGGCGGAGGATGCACGAAAGATACTCAACGCTCCACCAAATGTACTCAGGTACTCACGATTACTCACATGAATTCTCCGCATCAGCGGCGTCCCCTTCCGCATCGGCCGGCTCTTCGCCCGCTGTAGCATGACGTTCATTCTGGCACCTTTGCTAAGGGAACGTACGACAGCAATCCGGGGTATGAGGGAGGTATCCCCCTACGCCCATAGGATGACCCTCGCCGCATGCCGGCCGACAAGGCTCCAAAGCTGCCCACCGTTCTGCCAAGTGGCCGACGCTGGTTGAAAGGAATTCTGATTCCGTATCATTTTGCCGGTCCGGCTGGTCGAGGTGGTCAACTCGAGCGTTGTCCTGCGCCGCCCCTTGCTACCAGGCCGGAAACGGATCCTCGAGGGTGGCCCAGTCGCGCGGATCGGCGCTGGCGAGGCATCCGTCCAGCGCGGTCCGTACACCTATCTCGTCCATATCAACGCCGATAAAAACCAATTCCTGCCGGCGGTCGCCCCAAGCGCTGTCCCACCGGCTCTCAAGATGCTGACGAAACTGCTGATGGCCCGGCCAGTCCTGCCGGGGCACGGCTGCCCACCAAAGCCCCATGGGCTCGCAGCGCCGTTGCACGCCAGCGGCCGACATTAGGCCAACGTGACGCGGGCGCGTGGCAAGCCAGAAATGGCCTTTGGCGCGGATCACCCCCGGCCACGGCTCGTCCAGGAATGCTCGAAACCGCTTGGGGTCGAAGGGGCGCCTCGTGCGATAGACAAAGCTCGAGACCCCGTATTCCTCCGTCTCCGGAACATGCTTATCATGGCTGTACAGTTCCTTGTGCCACAACGGGTGCGCTGCCGCCTTTGCTTCATCAAAGAGGCCCGTATTGAGGAGGGTTGCGAGCGAAACCTCACCGAAATCCGTCTCCACCTGGCGTGCGTCGGGGTTGAGTGCAGAAATGATCTTGCGAACTTCCGCGCGGATCCCTTCGGTCGCCTCCGAGATCTTGTTGATCACGACGACATCGGCAAACTCGATCTGATCCACCAGCAGATCGATGAGTGTGCGCCGGTCCTCACCGTCGCGCTGCAGGCCGCGGTCGGCAAGCAAATCGGCACTGCTGTAGTCGGCTAACAGGTTTGCAGCGTCGACCACGGTGACCATTGTGTCGAGCCTGGCAAAATCGGCGAGCGAGACGCCGTTCTCGTCGCGGAAGGAAAAGGTTGCCGCAATCGGGAGCGGCTCGGCAATGCCGGTACCTTCTATCAACAGATAGTCGTATCGCCGGTCTTCGGCCAGCCGTCGTACTTCCGTCAGCAGGTCGTTGCGCAGGGTGCAGCATATGCAGCCATTGCTGAGCTCGATCAATGTCTCCGTCGTATGCGACAGGTTGCAGCCGCCGTCTCGAATGAGACTGGCGTCTATGTTCACTTCGCTCATATCGTTGACGATGACGGCGACCCTCAGGCCCTGACGGTTATTGAGGACGTGGCTGAGGAGCGTCGTCTTACCAGCGCCGAGGAAGCCGGCCAGCACGGTTACCGGGAGCCGCTCGATCCTGTTCATCGGCATTCCTCGAATGTGGGGTCGGAGCGCCTCTCGCCGCGACCAGCATTTGCGTCGTATCAGAGCATGATGCCGAAAAGTGTGAGCGATCTTCTTATGACATCATGCTCTAACTCTTTAAATTAGAACAGGATTCAGATTTTGGGCCAACCGAGCCTAAACCATCCTGTTCTACCCTCATTCGAAACCGGTTCGTAAACTTGTCCTTTGCTTTACCCGACGAGCTGCGGCCGGAAGACAACGTCGGCATAGTAATTCGCCGAATTGTATGAGTTGGTCGGGAAGAGACCTGTGGTGGCGGAGCCGCCATACGCATAGACACCGTTGCCACCGGCGACCGCGCTTGTTTGGGCCGTCAACGGACCGTTGGTGACGGCAGTGGCGAAGAAGGCATCCGTTGCCACGTAGCCTCCGGTGGTGTGGTAGGACGCGACATAGTTGGTATTGGCGGCGATGGTGACGGGCGTTGTGAAGTTCACCGTCTGCCAACCGCTCCCTGTGGTGCTGGCGAAGGTGGCGGTGGCGAGCTTGGTGCCCGTCGTGGTCCACAGGTCGACGACGTTCTGGCCGTTGTCGTTGGCGCTGCGGTAGAACTTGATGCCGGTAACGTCACCGGCAACATTCGACTGGAACTTGACGCCAAGCTCGAGCTGCTGACCATCGTTGAGGTTCGTCTGGGTCGGCGTGCTGGAGGCGGAGAACAGGCTGTAGGTCGTTGCCGTCGTCGACACGGCGACATTGAAGCTCTCGTTGGCGGCAAGGCCGCCAAGATCTGTCGCCGTCACCTTGACGCCATAGGTGCCCGATGCCGTCGGTGTGCCGGAAAAAGTCCGCGTCGTGGCATTGAAGCTCAGCCAGGCGGGCAGCGCCGTGCCATCGGCAGCCGTTGCTGAGTAGGTCAGCGTCTCGCCGCTGTCGACATCGGTGAAGGTCGTCGTCGGCAGCACGAAGGAGAAGGCCGAGCCCACGGTCGCATTCTGGGCGACGGTCTGGACGGCCAGCACCGGCGCATCGTTGGCGCCATGGATGGTGACGGTAAGACTTGCCGTGGCCGTCGCGCCGGCGGTATCGCGCATCGTATAGCTGAAGACATCGCTCAGCGTGTTGGTCGACTGGCGCAGCCCCTGGACGGCGGTATTGCTCTCGTTGACGGCATAACTATAGGCGCCCGATGCACTGAGCACGAGACTGCCATAGGTGCCGCTCAGTGCCGTGCCGAGCGTGCCTGATGTCGCACCAAAGATCACTGCCGTGACGGTCTTGGTGTCACCGGCATCCGGATCGGTGTCGTTGGTCAGCACGTTGCCGCTAGCAACCACGCCGCCCGAACCGTTGGCCACCCCGCCCTTCTCGGTCGCATTACCCACATCGGCAACTGCCGTCGGTGTCGTGTTCGAGCTCGGCGTCGTGAACATCACATCGACCCAATAGTTCGTCGACTGGAAGGTGCTCGTCGGATACAGGCTGGCGCTGCCATAGGTGTATACGCCGTTGCCGCTGGCTGGCGCCGTCAGCGGTCCGCTCGTCACATTGGCGATGAAGTAGTCGGTGGTTGTCGAGTAATTGCCGGTATTGGTGTGATAGGATGCCGTGTAGGTCTGCCCGGGCGTCAGGCTCACTGGGCTGGTAAAATAGGCAGTCTGCCAGCCGCTGGCGGTCTCGTTTGTGAAGGTGAGGGTCGCAACCCGCGTACCCGTGCTCGACCACAGTGAGCCTGTATGCGTACCGGTGTCCAGGCTGCCCTTGTAGAAACGAATACCGGTGACGGTGCCTGCCACGGAGGTCTGGAATTTGACACCGAGCTCGACGGCTGACGTATCGTCGGTATTGACGACCGCCGGCGTCGCCGCGCCAAAGAGAGAGGTAAAACTTGCCCCGGTCACGGTGACCGTGCGTCCTGTCGAGGGTGTTTCAAGGTTGATGTTATCGTCGACGGCCCGCGACCGAATCGTGTAGCTGCCCGCGACCTGCGGCGACCAAGTATAAGTCCAGTTCTCATCGCCTGTCGCCGGATGCCAGCTCGCGCCATTGTCGGTCGAAACCTCGACACTGGCGATGACACCGCCGCCCGTATCGGTGGCGGTACCTGTAATCGTGACTGTGGAGCCAACCGTCGCCGCTGACGGCCCCGTGATAACGGAAGTCGGTGCAACATGGTCCGTAGAACCGGTTGCGGCGGCGAGCCCGGATTGCAGCGTCCCAGGCTGAATACCCATGTCGGCCAGCAAATTCACCATTGCCTGCTGCACGCGGGGATCGGTTGCGGTCGCCTCGTTATCGTGATTGTCGCTCAGGCCCCATGTCCAGTAGACTGTGCCGGCCCCGAACACCAGTGCACCGCTCGGCGCACGATAGAGCGTCAGATTGTGGGTCGCGGTCGCATTGCCGGTCGTGTTTCCGTAGTCGAGCAAGTAAGAGCTGACCGGAAGCGTCGTCGACGACAGCTTGACGAGGCCGGCCGGATCGAAGCCGTTATCAGGCGCTTCGTCCCATTCGTAACCAAGATAGTTTTTGGTGAGCGTTGCCGTCTGGCCAGGCTGGAGATTGGCGACGCTCGTATTGCGCCAGAAGCGCAGATTGGCGTCGTCATATCCGACCGTGATCGCGCCGAGATTGCTACCGACATCGTCGACCTTGAATAATTGACCCGTTAGCGAGTTCTCAGGATTGCCGCCGCCGATAGCAGGTGGGCTGAGGCGTGGGTCGCGGAAGGTGCCGGTCCATTGGTCGGAAGGGTCGAGGCTGGTACCGGGCGGTCCCCATGTCTCCTTGTAGGAGATCAGGGTGCGATAAGGCGTTCCGTCGGCGCTGTAGGCATTGCCCCAACGCGTGCGCCAGTAGACCTCGTTACCGCTCCAGAACATCAGATTGACGCCCGCATCGCGTGCGGCTTCGACATTGGTCCTCTGCTGTCCCGACCAGTATTCGTCGTGCCCGGCATCGATATAAGTCTTGTGATTGAGCAACAGGCTGCCATAACGGTCGGCGTCGACACCCGACATGTACGAAACATCGTAGCCGTTCTGCTCCAGCCAGGAGATGCCCGCATATTCGGCGCCGAACAGGTAATCCTGCGGACCGGCATAGGTGCCGACGCCGCCGCGGGTCGCAATCGGCCTGTTGTAGCTGACCGCATAGGCACGACCCGCCCCCTGCCCCGTCGCCGGACCGTTGCCGCCGTAGAAGTTTGCACCACCCCAGCCGTTGTATGCCTGCCAGGTCTCGTCGGCGGTCTGGAAAACGATGTCGCTGTGGCTGGCATCGTCGCGCACGATGAACGGGATCTGATTTTCGCCGGAGGTGCCATCCTGGCGCACGAGCTTGGCGATATAGACGCCCGAGACGGCATCATCAGGTACCGCCCACGAGGCGGAGACTGCCCAGTTGCCGGCATCGACCGTGCCGGTCGTAGCATTGCGCAACGGATTGGGCTGGGTCTGCAATCCGGTGTGCTGCATGGTCGCAACCTTGCGCGCGCCCATGCCGCCATAATAGCCGAGCCGGTATATATCGATCCGGTAGTTGGTGGAATTGGTGTTGATCTTGAAGCTGACGGTCTTGCCGTTGTCGACGCTGATGTCAGTCGCAAACCCCTCGATGTTGGTGCTGCCGGCACCGTCGATGCCCCACTCGCTTTCCGGATTACCCTGCTTCTGGTTTTCCAGCACGATCGCGTTGCTGGCCGTCGCCGCAGCGGCCGCCAGATTTTGCGTCGTCAACGAGCGCTGCGCAGAAGGTTGAGGCGGCGTCGTCACCGAGCCGGAAAGGATGCCGACACCTTTCGTGGTGGTGCCCTTTCCGGTCTCTCCGCCGCCTGGCAATGATCCGTTCAGGGCCGTTGATTCTGTCCAATTTGCGGTTCCGCGCCAGCCCGAGAGAGGAGACAGGCTACGATCGAGAAGCGGGTCGCTGACCGAGGCTCCGATGGCCTTCTTGATCGACTCCATATAGTCCGGTCCTTCGGTCAGCCTTGTTCCCGGCAACTGACCATCTTGCTGAAGCAAGGCGCCGCCATGGGCCCAATCGAGAATCCGTGTGGGGGACGTATAGTAGCCGCACCCGCACACACCAAAGGGCATGCCAAACGCCAGCGCATTTGCTCCAGCATGCTGCCCGGTCGTCTGCGCCGTTGGCGTCGATTCCAGAATGACGACTTTGCCCGAGTGTGCACGCTCGCTAGCGACGGTGGCAGAACCGTGGCTCGACGCTGTCGGTGAAGGGCTTTGCGGCAGATACAGCGCCAAAGGATCGTCGCCTATGAGGTTCATCCCAGCGTAGGTGCGTAAAAGGGGTGATGCCGCCCCGAATGCAACTCCGTTCGCGTTCCCCTCGAAATGGGCAAAATCCGGCATATGAACTGACAATACGGACGCGGCTCTATCACCGCTTCGCTCTCCGATTTCGCGATTGATTGCGAAAGCGTCAGGCAAGGGCGGCGCTACGAGGCTGTCGTCGGCCCGACCGTCAGCGTCGCCGTTCACGCCCGCGCTCTGCCCAACCTCATGCTCGTTGAGCGCCGCGTCCTTATGGGGATCGCCGACGAGGGGGGCCTGCTTGTTTCCATCCGCCGTTTGCACCTCTGCCGCGAGTTGAGCATCGTCCCCGTGCCTTCCGGCAGGCTTGCGCGGCCTTTCCTTTCCGCCGACAGTCAACCATCGGGGAACCAACGAATCCAGCAGGAGTGAGCGCGAAGTCCACCGGCGAGCGTTGCGATACATGGCAGGTACCTCTCGCGAGATTGTCAGGGTCGAATCTATGAGGATCGCTTAAAGGCGAAGCTCTGAAGTATAGTCGAAATTAGCAGAGTATATCCTACGCCTTTCGCTCTACCGGCGGCATCCTTTGGGCAAGCGGCCGTGTTGCGTCGCCCACGCTACGTATCAGATGCCTGAGGACAGAGATTCGCCGTTTCCTGGGCAAGGCTCGAAGCCGCAGAGGTGGCGAAGCGGCGGGGCATCGTGCGGTAAAATCGGCGATCCGGAGCATAAAGACGCTGCCGGAGGGGTTGCGCTTTACCGAAGCGAGCGCGCCTATTTCTGCGTGCAGAACCTATTGATTTTCTGTGACGACGTCTGTGTGGCGCACCGACGATATATGTTTCTACCCAATTTAGTCTCCGCACCCTCCCCACCTCATCAATATTGATGTGGCAAAGCAGGCGACCTCCACCTTCCTCAAGGCTTCGCCAGACTGCACACTGGCGAAGCAGCTTCGGAATTGGCTTCCGGCGTTCGAGCAGAGTTCAAGTTATCGTATCAGCGTCCGTGTAAGAATGTTTTGCAGGCGAGACATATACATGAATCTATCGCACCGCGCCCCTAGCGTGTTCTTTCGCGCGACGTTTGTCGTCAGCGCACTCGTCTTTCTCGCCGGGGCTGTGTCGCCCGCTGTTGCCGACAGCGCCCCCTTGGCTCCACAAACGAGAATCCGCCTGACGATCGTCCAATGGATCCAGTCCAAAGGCCAGTTTGAGCGATGGGATGGGATTGGAGGCGACTATACGGTTTCGGATGCAGGTACGGTCTCCCTACCCTTTCTGGGGGCGCTGTCGGTTGGAAATCTGGACAATGCGAGCCTCACCAACGAGATTGCCAAGCGCCTTCAGGCGAAGATGGGTCTGGCCCAGGCACCTGCAGTGACCATCGATATCCTCGACTATCCGTCCATTTACGTCGTCGGAGACGTGGTGGCGCCGGGAGAATACAAGTTTCGCTCCGGCCTCAGCGTCCTGCAATCCCTGGCCATGAGCGGCGGCCCGTTGCGGGCTGCGGCACAGCAGCAATCGCAGACGATCAGGCTTGCCGGCGATTTGCAGGAAATCGACCATTCGCTGCTGCGCGGTTCGGCAAAGCTCGCGCGGCTGCAAGCGGAGATGGCCGACGCGAAGGAGATCGCCTTCGATCCGCCGCCCGCTGCCGATCGGCAATATGCCGAGAGTATCGACCAGGAGGAGCGGGTCATTTTTCAGGCCCGTGCAAACGCGCTGGACAAGCAGTCGGTGGCGCTCGTCGAATTGCGCAATCTCTTGACGGCGGAAATCGATACACTGGAAGAAAAGCTGAAAGGTTCGGATGACAATATCCAGTCGGTCGAAGAGCAACTGACGAGCGTGAAGACGCTGGTCCAGAAGGGGCTTACGATCACCTCACGCCAGATGGATCTGGAACGATTGCTCACCACCTATCGCTCCGACCGGCTCGACCTCGTGACTGCCATCATGCGGGGCCGCCAGGCGATCAACGAGACGACGCGCAATCTCGAGGGACTTTCCGACACTCGCCGCAGCGAGGTCGCTTCCGAGGTGCAGGCGGAAAAAGCCAATCTCGATCAGCTCAAATTGAAGCGCGACACCACGCAACAACTGCTTCTCGAAGAATTTTCGAACGGCGCCAACGTGAATGACCGCCGTGAAGAACTCCCTCTGACGTTCGTCGTGAACCGGCGGGACAAGGGACAAGTCAATCAATTCCAGGCCTCCGAAACGACCGAGCTAGCGCCGGGCGACGTGATCAGGGTAACCCGAGGCCGCATCGCCGATGCGCCGTCCGAAGACGCCGCTGCCCCGCCTGTTCAGACCGAGGCGCATGTCAGTCAGGTAAGCCGGTGATACGCGAAAAGCATGTGCTGCAATCGAGCCTGCGGCGGGCCGTTGAACGCCAGCACGGGATAAACGGCTCGAACAGGATGATTTTAGGCCTGATCGGCCTAAAGTCTGAATCCTGTTTCAAATTAAGGGTTAGAGCATGATGTCGTCCGAAAACCGCGCACACTTTTCGGCATCATGCTCTAGGGGCTTCCGATGACTTTGCGCATCACCCCACCCACCAGCCAGACCTACACTCAGATCCTCAAGTCGACGATGCTGATGGGCGGCGCTTCGCTCGTGAATGTCGCACTCAGCATTATCAGAAACAAGGCGATGGCCGTTCTGCTCGGGCCGGAAGGCATCGGGCTTATGGGCCTTTATAGCTCGATCGTCGATATCGCGCAGTCTATCGCGGGTCTGGGCGTTGGCGGCAGTGGCGTGCGTCAGGTCGCGGAGGCTGCCGGCACCGGCGACGCAGCGAGGATTGCCCAGTCGGCGACCGTACTGAGACGTATATCGGTGGTGCTGGCGCTGCTTGGCGCGCTTCTTCTGGCCGCTTTGGCATATCCTGTCTCAGGGTTCACCTTTGGTGATTACCAGCACGTCGGCGGCATTGTGCTGCTGTCGCTCGCCGTTTTCTTCCGGCTGGTATCTGCGGGGCAGAGTGCATTGATCCAAGGCATGCGCGGCATTGCGGATCTTGCTCGCATCAACGTGCTTGCCGGGCTCTTCGGTACAGCCGTGAGTATCCCGCTGATCTACCTGTTCGGGATCCAGGCGATCGCACCGTCGCTCGTGGTAATTGCAGCTGCCTCCATCCTTCCGACCTGGTGGTACAGCCGGCGGATCTTCCCGAATCCCTCGCCCATGTCGACGCGCCAGTTCAGCGGGGAGGTGTCGGCGCTGCTCCGGCTCGGTTTCGTCTTCATGGCAAGCGGACTTCTGACCTTTGGTGCGGCCTATGCCATCCGCATCATCGTGCTGAAGGAGGGCGGCGTCATGGCGGCGGGATTGTATCAAGCAGCTTGGGGCCTCGGCGGTCTTTACGCCGGTTTCATCCTGCAGGCCATGGGAACGGATTTCTATCCGCGCCTGACCGCAACGATCGACAACAATGCCGAATGCAATCGGCTGGTCAATGAACAGGCCGAAATCAGCATGCTGCTCGCTGGCCCCGGCCTGCTCGGCACGCTGACGCTCGCGCCGCTCATGATGAGCCTGTTCTATTCGGCGGAATTTCACGGGGCAGTCGAGCTTCTGCGCTGGATCTGCCTTGGAATGATGCTGCGGATTATTTCCTGGCCGATGGGTTTCATCGTCGTGGCGAAGCGTACCCAGGCGATTTTCTTCTGGACGGAAGTTGCGGCGGCAGTCGTGCACGTGGGGCTTGCCTGGCTCTTCGTATCGCTGCTCGGTACGCAAGGAGCCGGCATGGCGTTTTTTGGCCTCTATGTCTGGCACAGCATCCTGATCTATGGGATCGTGCGGAAGCTGACCGGTTTTCGCTGGTCCGCCGCCAATCGCAGACACGCGCTGCTTTTCTTGCCCGCATCGGCAGTGGTTTTCCTGACGTTCTCAATTATGCCGCTATGGCCGGCGACGGTGATTGGCTTCGTCGCCGTCGTTCTCTGCGGGCTCTATTCGCTGCGCATGCTGATCGACCTGCTTCCGCCGGAGTCCGTGCCAGCAACCATCCGCGGATGGCTCACGAAATCGGCATAACGAACAATGCGCGCATCCGGAGACACGCGCATTGTTCGGTATGCCGATTGTTGCGTCAGGCAAATTGCGGGTTCAGGCGACAGCGACATCCATGGCACGTTGCACGCTGGCGGCTCCGATGATCGCTTCCGCAAGGGCTGCGCGAAGTGCCTCAACAACCCGGTCCACGTCAGACACCGTCATCTGGGCATAAAGCGGCAGGATGATCGTTTGCTGCTGCGCAGATACGCCCCGCGTCAGGCTCGTGGCAGCGCGGTGGGAACTCTCATCGGAATAGGCTCCCTCCAGATGAATGTTCATCACACCACGCCGGGTCGAGATACCCTGATCGAGCAGGGTTTGCATGACGGCCCGCTGGTCGGCCGTATCGGGCAATCTCACACAGAAGCTCTGCCAGTTGCTGCGAGCCCAGCGCGGCTCGACCGGCAAAGATAGCCCGGCAATCGTCGACAGCTGTTCGCAATATTGCTCGGCAAGCAGCCTGCGCTGGGCAACCAACTCCGGCAGCCGCCGCAACTGCTCGCGTCCGACGGCAGCCTGAAGATCGGTCATCCGGTAATTGTAACCCAACTCGTCATAGTCTTCGAAGATGACCTGTTTCGAGCCGTGACGAACGGCATCGGTGACGCTCATGCCATGCTGGCGCCAGAGCCGGAACTTCCGGTCATATTCGGGATTGGCCGTGGTCAACATGCCGCCATCTCCCGTCGTGACGACCTTCCGGGGGTGGAACGAGAAGCAGGCAATGTCGCCATGCGCTTTGCCGATCTTTTCCCAACGTCCATCCCACAGGATTTCGCTTCCCGTCGCACAGGCGGCATCCTCGATGACCGGTATCTGATGGCGCTTGCCGACCTCGACGATGGCGCGGAGATCGCAAGGCATGCCGAGTTGATGCACGCAGAGAATTGCCTTGGTGCGGGGTGTGATCGCTCTTTCGATCAGACTGGCTTCGATGTTGTAACCATCTTCTTCGATATCGACGAAAACAGGCACTGCATCGCAGTATCGAACCGCGTTTGCGGTCGCGATGAAAGAATGGCTGACCGTGACGACTTCATCGCCGGCGGATACGCCGACCGCCTTCAGCGCCAGATGCAACGCGGTCGTGCAATTGGACATGGCGCAGGCATGCACGGCGCCCACAAAGGCAGCGAATTCACGCTCGAAAGCCGCGACTTCCGGCCCCTGCGTCACCCATCCCGACAGAATAACGCGGCGCGCAGCCTCAGCCTCTTCCTCGCCGAGGACGGGTTTGGCGACCGGAATTGTGGCCGGAATTGTGGATTGAGATGAACTCATGCTGCCTGCCCCCCTGCATCGGTCTGCTTTTGCCACCAGGCAACAAGATCACGAAGCCCTTGCTCCATAGAGATCTCCGCCTTGAAGCCGAGGAGCCGCTCGGCCTTGCTGATATCGGCGAGACGACGGGTCACGCCGTTGACCGTGCGGGCTTCCTTGTGCTGCGGTTCGAGTGAGGAACCCATAATGTCGCTTAGCATTTTCGCGAGTTCCAGCAGGCTTATTTCCTTGCCGCTGGCGACGTTGAACACCTCGTCCGTGACATCGCTTTTCGCGGCCAGAATGTTTGCGCGGGCGATGTCGCGGGCATCGACGAAGTCCATCGTCTGGCTACCGTCCCCGTAGATGAGGGGCGGCATTCCGGCCACTAGACGTTCCATCCAACGGATCAGAACTTCCGTATAGGCGCCGTAGACGTCCATGCGCGGGCCGTAGACGTTGAAATAGCGGAGCGCGACATAGCGCAGGCCATACATCTCCGCAAAGCTGCGCATCAGCCCCTCGTTGAATGTCTTCGCCGCGCCGTAGATCGTCCGGTTATTGTAGGGATGATGCTCTTCGGTCGTTGGAAAGCTCTCGGCCAGCCCCAGCACGGAAGCCGAGGAAGCAGCAACCACCTTCGAGACACCTGCCTTGACGGCAGATTCGAGAACGTTGAACGTGCCCTCTGCAAGGACATCGAAAGCCAGTCGTGGCTCTTCCGCGCATTGCGTGATGCGGATTGCGGCCTGATGAAAGACGATGTCGACGCCTTCGAAGATTTTGGCCAGAAGCGCCCTGTCGCGGATATCTCCCTCGATGATGTTGACGGACCCGCTGGCTATTGCCGTGCTGAGATTGTCCCGGCGTCCGCGCACGAAGTTGTCGAGGATGATGATCTCACGCGGTTTTTCCAATGCGACGAGATCGGCAATATGCGACCCGATCAGGCCGGCTCCGCCGGTAATGAGCACCCGTTGATTTCTCATGATCTTCCCTCACGCGACATGTTCGTCATCGGATCATTATCCGAACGCCAACGTATGAATTTCGCAGGTACACCTGCGACAACTGAGAACGGCTCGACGTCTGAAACGACAACTGCCCCCGCTCCAACGATCGCTCCCTTCCCGATGGTCACACCGGGTAGAATGGTCGCATTCGTCCCGATATCGGCCTCTGCACAGATGCGTACCGGCTTGATTTCAAGATCCGTGCGAATGATCGGCACATCCATCGGCAGTGCCGTGTGGGTCGAGCCAAGCACCTTGGCGCCAGGTCCCCACCCGACAGAATCCTCGATCACCAGATCGCGAGCGTCGAAATAAGCCATCGGCCCGATCCAGACATTGTCGCCGATCACGCAAGTACCGTCAAAGCGTCCCTGGATATAGGCCTGGGCGCCAATGAACACGCCATCGCCGATTTCGAAAGTTTCCGGATGTTTGAAACCGGCACCGCCTGCAACCTGCAATCCTGTGCCGCAGCTCCGCGCAATGGCTTGCCAGATGGCTTTTCGCATCAGCGTATCGATGACACCGTCACCGACCGCGAAACGACCGTAGAGCTCAATCAGGCCAGGGCGCCCATAAGATTGCCTGAGTTCTTCGGCCAACCCAGCTTGGTAGGCAGGGTCCGCCGGCCTTTCATGACGGCCATGGACCGCCTGCACGACCCGGGCCTCGTCGGCACGACTAGCTGACATAGGCGTACTCCAGCGCGGCGGCCACCTGATCGACGTGCCGCGCCGGCATCTCGGGATAGATCGGCAGCGACAGGACCTCCCGTGCGGCGACTTCCGAGATTGGGAAATCGCCGGGTCGGTAACCAAGGTCGGCATGGGCCTTCTGCAGATGAACGGGAATCGGATAGTGCAACCCGGACTGAATGCCCTCCGCGCTCAATACGCGCTGAAGCTCATCGCGATCGCGACTTCTGATGGCATAGACGTGATAGACGTGGCGCCGGTCGGTGATTTCGACAGGCGTCCTCAAATTCGCCGAACCGCCAAGCAGCAACGAGTAGCGGCGTCCATGGGCGCGCCGCGCTTCGGTCCAGGCTTCGAGATGCCGGAGCTTGATGCGCAGGATCGCACCCTGAATGGCATCCATGCGGTAGTTGAAGCCCTTCAGCAGATGGTGATAGCGCTGTTCCTGACCCCAGTCGCGCAACATGCGCATCGTTTTGGCCTGATCGTCGCTGTTCGTGACGACGATACCCCCCTCGCCGCAGGCCCCGAGATTTTTGCCGGGATAGAAGCTGAAACAGCCGGATGCGCCGATGCTGCCGGCACGCGCGCCTTTGTATTGCGCTCCGTGCGCCTGGCAGGCATCCTCGATCACCGGTATCCGGTAGTGGTCAGCAATCGCCCTGATCGCGTCCATATCGGCCATCTGACCATAGAGATGGACGGGAACAATGGCCTTGGTTCTGGGTGTGATCTTTGCCTCGAGCTGAGCTGGATCCATCGTGAGCGTCACGGGCTCGACATCGACGAATACTGGTCGTGCACCTGCGTAGCAGATCGCCGATACGGTCGCGACGAAGGTAAATGGCACGGTGATGACTTCATCGCCGGGGCCGACGCCTGCCGCAAGAAGCGACAGATGCAGGGCACTCGTCCCGGTATTGACGGCTATCGCATGTTTGACATCGCAATAGTCCGCGAATTCCTGCTCGAGGCGGGCGACCTCCTCGCCCAGTATGTATTGCCCCGAGGCAAGCACGCCGAGCACGGCGGCGTCAATTTCGCTCTTGATCGATTGATATTGTGCTTTGAGGTCCAGGAACGGGATCATGCGATGCGCCTCGCCTCTTCAAGCTCGATGATGCGACCGCGCTGGGCAAGCGACCGGCTTGCGGCTTCAAGGATGCGGACGACGCGCAGCCCGGCCTGGCCATCAGTGATGGGCCGCGAATTGTGCTCGATGCAATCGACGAACTGATCCAGTTCGCGTTTCAACGCTTCGGTCATATCGAGCTTGGGCGCCCACATGTCGCCGCTGCGGTAACCGACCATCATCTGATGCACCTTCTCGCCATACGCGTCGGAATTCGGGCACATGGTGATGCCCTTGTCATAGACCTTGATCTTTTCACTGGGCTCCAGATCGTCATAAACGATCATCTTGTTGCTGCCGCCGATCAGCGTGCGGCGGACCTTGACAGGGGCTAGCCAATTGACGTGGATGTGCGCGATGAGCTTGCTCTCGAAGAAGAGCGTCAGATAGGCGATGTTCTCCGGCTCGCCGAGTACATGGCTCATGCCCGTCGCAGAAACAGCCACCGGCCTTTCCTGCAGGACATGGTCCAGGATGGACAGGTCGTGCACCGCGAGATCCCAGATGACGCTGACATCGTGCTGGAAGAGCCCCAGATTGACCCGGACGGAGTCATAATAATACATGTCGCCGAGGCCGCTTTCGACGAGTTCGCGCATCTTGCGGACGGCGCCGGTGTGGACGAAGGTATGATCCACGGCCAGCACCAGGCGTCTGCGCGCGGCTTCCTCGACCATCCGCGCGGCTTCCTCCGTCGTCGATGCCATCGGCTTTTCGACGAAGACATGTTTTCCGGCCATCATAGCCTGCATTGCGAGCTTGAAATGGGTCGAGACCGGCGTTGCGATGGCGATTGCATCCACCCTCGGATCGCGCAGAACTTCCTCGAAATTGTCAGTGATCGTTACTGCGGGATACCGGCTTTTAACAGCCGCCAACCGTTCGACGTTCAGATCACAAACTGAAAGGAGGTTCGCGCCGGCCGCTTCCGAGATGTTACGAACCAGGTTCGGACCCCAATACCCATACCCAATAACAGCAATGCCGATCATCGCATTCCTCCCAACTCTTGCATGTTGACTGACCGGTCATGAACGCGACCGGTGATCCTCGCCGGAACGCCGGCAACAATGGTGCCGTCAGGCACATCCTTCGTTACAACCGCGCCCGCGCCGACTTGTGCGGCCTCTCCGATGGTCACGCCAGGCAGAATGGTGGCGTTGCTGCCGATCGACGCGTGGCGCTTGACCAGAGTGGGGATGACAACCCAGTCAGCCTCCGTCTGCAGACTGCCGTCCGAATTGACGGCGCGCGGGTAAGTATCATTGGTGAACATGACCCCGTGACCGATAAAAACGCCGTCCTCCAGCGTCACGCCTTCACACAGGAAGGAATGGCTGGAGATCTTGCAGTCTTTTCCGACGAGGACGTTTTTCTGGATTTCAACGAAGGTGCCGATGCGCGTTCCCGCGCCGATCGTGCAGCCGTAGAGATTGACAAGATCCCGATGGTGGATAACGCAGCCGTCACCCAGGTTGACGTTCGATGCAATCATCCCAACTCGCCCCCTACTCCTCAACAAACCCTGACTTGGGTGAAACCGGCAATCGCAAGAATGCATCCAAGGTTTCGTTTCGTCAGAGCAAATATTTCTTCCGCTTCAAAAAGAATTGTTTTCTTCCTTTTAGTAAAGAAACAAAACGTGGAAGCTCATCCACCTAAAGGCGTATCTGCTTACGAAATTTGATGACGATCGCATGCGAACGTCTATGGCCATCGATCATCAGCAGCGACAGGTCACGCAACGATCGATCCTGATCCTCCACGTCGAAGACGGGCATAGTTTACATGGGTTTAGCGAGTTAAATTGAATATGTGTAGCAACCCCATGGATCGACATACAAATGAACTAGACTCAGATTGATCAGTTTTAGAGATTCAACCATTTGTATCTTTCCATGGAACCTATGTGCTGAGGTAACCACTATTAATTAGTTTAACATCCCCGAAACTGTGGTATTAAATTAGCACTTTTGCTAATTAAACTCCCATATTTGCAGAGGAGTTTGATATTCGACTTTGAAGTACCGCGTAAAAAAGGCTGGGAGGATGGGGCGTTGGATACAATAAATATAAGCCACAGGCAGGAATCCGTATCTCTTCCGATAGAGATAGAAGATGGCTCGACGGCGTTTACCCGACCGTCAAAGTCAAAGCACTCACTAGTCATTCTTGACAGGAGGGAACTTGATCGGCACTGCCTTGCGCAATGCATGGCCGCCCACACGGCGGATTTCGTGATTCTGGCGTTCGGATCGATTGAAGAGTGGAAGCAAAAGCGCGAAGAATATCCTCCGCTTTCGGCAATCCTCTTGAACGTCGGTGGCAAGACGGTCGACGACCCTGTCGTTTCGGAGCAGATCAAGAGCCTTTCGTCGGAATTCGTGTCGACACCGGTCATCATATTGTCTGATAGTGACGATTTCGCTCAAATCGTCAGGGCGATCGACTACGGAGCCAAGGGTTATATTCCTGCCTCCGTCAGCATTAGCGTGTGCATGGAGCTGATTGCGCTATCGGTAGCAGGAGGACTCTTCGTGCCCGCAAGCGCCCTGTTCGCCATGCGTCACTTGCTGCAGTCGAACAACCCGACAGCGCACCCGCTGGCCGGGATATTCACGGACCGCCAGGCCGAAGTCGTCGCGGCACTGCGGCGCGGAAAGGCGAACAAGATCATTGCCTATGAGCTCAACCTGCGAGAAAGCACCGTCAAGGTACACGTTCGCAACATCATGAAAAAGGTCAAGGCAACCAACAGGACGGAAGTCGTGTTCAAGCTTAACGACTTGTTCCAGAGTGGAATTCCGGCACTAGCGTGAACAATACGTAGTGATGATACTAGGGCTTGGACAAATCTTTTCTTGCAACCACATTCTTGCTCAAATCACCCCCGGTGGCGCGAATGCGTCACCGGGTCTTCTTATACCAAGGCGATCTATTACGCTTCCCGCGATTTTGGCATGAGTAGCAATCGGGCGCTCAACCACGGCCTGTTTTTACCATACTTGCGGATGAACTGACCCGGCCCGATCCTGCCCATTCACGCCGCAACTCTTCGCCGCACAGAATTCAAGGCATACCAGCATTTTGGCCCGATCGTTTGCTTGCAGATCAACTTGATCCAGGGCAACGAATTTCGCACCTCAGGAGAAACCTCCAGTGCAAAACGCTGAATAGCCACGGCCGTCGCAACGTCGAAGTTGTTGAATGCAATACCAGCCTGTCGAAGCGCCTGTTTTCCGAGATCTCTGGCAAGAAAGCGTCGCAACATCTCATCTTTCCTGAGGCTATCGGCCGCTTGGTTAAACAGGATATCAAAAGCCATTTTTCTTTGTAGAAGGTCGGAGAGGATATTTTCCCCATAGTATTGCAGCGACATATTCGAAGCATGCTGGCGATAGACTGCTTGGTCGTCATTGATGTAGCCAACGCCGGCATGTGATGCGAGTCGCAGCCACATTTCCATATCGCCGGCATGCGGCAGTTCCTTGCGATAGCCGCCGACCTGCTTTTGCAGCGCCGTCCTCACAACAGCTGTCGGCGTTGGAACGAGATTGCGCGCTCCACTCAACCGCATGAATTGCCGACCGGACAAGACCTGCATGGGGTGCACGTTATTGTCGCCGAGAGGATCCGCGCGCTTGCTCGTAGTACCATCTGGCTCAGCTATGAGCGCGTTCCCGAACACCAACCCCACATCCGGATACTTGCGCATCAGCTCCGCCGAGCGGTCCAGCGCGCCCGGCAGAAGATAATCATCCGCAGAAAGAAGCAGGAATAAGTCACCGCCTGCCCAATCGATCCCTTCATTGTAGGTAGCGATGTGCCGCATGTTTGCAGTGTGCCGCCGATAAGTGACCCGCGTGTCGCGGGATGCCAGGGCCATCCCGACTTCCGGCGTATTGTCTGGCGAGCAGTCATCTATAATGAGCACGCGCACATCGACGCCCGCCTGCGAAAGGACGCTTTCAACGCATTCCTGCAAGAAATGGGAATAATTATAGCAGGGGACTACGACATCAACACGTTGCAAACTTCTTCCTCCGTAAGCACTGCGTCACTCCTGGTTTGACAAAGCTTTCGGACGCGGCATCGTTTCTTTGTTATGCGTAATTTGTTTTCCGATTATTCTCGCATGCGTTGAGAATGTTTTCGCCTGGCTGATTTCACGCGAGGCCAGACAGTTTCCAACAAGGCGGACCGGGCAAGAAGACGGGATATTGCCGGCTCGGCAAGACTTTGGGTGTTCATATTTTGGCGCCGAGATAAGAGGTGGGGGAAAGCCTTGACAGCGCATATTGGCCGACCAGCTTTGCCACCGTGCGGCGCCTGAGGGGAAAGCCGAAATCCTGCCAGATGCGCCAGCGGTCCCGAGCCGGGAGAGACTTGAACCAGTGATATGGCTGGTCGGTGAACGCGAGGGTCTTGCTGCCTGCAGGAACAGGTTCTCCCATTCGCTTGTAGTCGGCTTCCCAAGTCGTCCGGTAGCATACCGTCGCGGTCGGTTCATGAGAGAGCGACAGCCGAGAGCTTCGGATCGAGCTCCAATAGACGGAATCTCCGACTGGATAGAGTTCCCTCGGCATGTGAGCCCAGCGCGCAATGATCGGCAGGGACGGTCGCGTGAGAAATAAGCAGTTCGTATCCACGTGCGTGCGACCGTCGCTCTTTGAGTCGTCGAACATGTAGGTGCCGTCCGCACGGTGCATCGAACGTCTCGATGTGCAAACCGCAGCACCGGTACGGCGGTGAAGCTCAAGCAAGCGCTGGATGTGGTCGGATCTGTACCAGTTGTCCGCATCGAGAAACGCCACCGCGTCATAGCCCTGGGCAAAGGCGCTGAGGCTGCCGATCACGCGAGCCATGTTGCCGGCGTCGCCGTGAGCATTCGGCAGAATGAAATGTTTTGCGCGCCAGCCACCGACGATAGCGTTCGGAAACCCGTCGGCAACAAAAACATGGTCGCATGCAACGGTTTGGTCGAGAACGCTCGCCCGGCATTGCTCAAGGAGCTCGTTAGGCTCCTTGTAGTATGGCGTAACAACGGCAACGCGCATGCCTCATTTCCTCATTGTTGTTTTTGCAGCGATTTGCACGTCCGACGGTTGCCGCTCATTTTGCAAACCGCGATTTGGGGCTCGGTCTATTGAAGAAACCGAGCCTTGATTTTCGCTTGCCGTTTCTGTTCACGTTCCCAGGGGCGCAGCTTGCGCAACAGGAAGGCCGACGGCCGGAGTAGGCAGATAGGTGTAAGCCGTTCGCGAGGACCGGACGCCAGGCACGCTCTTGGCTCCGCCAGAAAGCTTCCACTCGAAATACGCGATCGTTTTCTCGAGCCCCTCACGCAGGTTCACCGTCGGCTGCCAGCCGAGGTCCTGCTTTGCCCGGCTGATGTCGGGCTTGCGCTGTGTGGGATCGTCAATCGGCAGAGGATTGTAAACGATGCTTGATTTCGATCCGGTCATCTCGATGACCATTTCGGCCAGTTCCCGGACCTGGAATTCTCCTGGGTTGCCGAGATTGATCGGACCCGTGACGCCGGCCGGCGTACCCATCAGGCGGATGAAGCCCTCGATCAGATCGTCTACATAGCAGAAGGAGCGCGTCTGCGTGCCCTTGCCGAAGATGGTGATCGGCTCGTTTTGAAGCGCCTGAACGATGAAATTGGAGACGACGCGGCCGTCGTTGGTCTGCATACGCGGCCCATAAGTATTGAAGATCCGCGCCACGCGGATTTCCACACCGTATTGGCGATGATAGTCGAAGAATAATGTTTCGGCACACCGCTTGCCTTCGTCATAACATGCCCGCGGGCCTATCGGATTGACGCTGCCTCGATACTCCTCGGGTTGAGGGTGCACGGCCGGATCGCCATAAACTTCGCTGGTGGAGGCCTGGAAGATCTTCGCCTTGGTGCGTTTTGCCAAGCCGAGCATGTTGATGGCCCCGTGCACATTGGTCTTCACCGTTTGCACGGGGTCGTGCTGATAGTGGACCGGAGATGCCGGGCAGGCGAGGTTGTAGATCTCGTCGACCTCCACATACAGCGGGAAGGTAATGTCGTGGCGAAGAATCTCAAAGCGCGGGTCGTCGAGAAGGTGCAGCACGTTGTCGCGCGAACCGGTGTAGTAATTGTCCACGCAGAGGACGTCATTGCCCTCTCGCAAAAGCCTTTCGCACAGGAATGATCCCAGAAACCCGGTGCCGCCGGTAACCATAATTCTCTTGTGTCCGTGCATTGGTGTGCTCCGTTGTTGATGGTTGCCTCGTGGAAGTGGTCAGCAGGCTCCCCTGCGCTTGAAGACCGCGGGGATTGTGCCGAGAAGAATTTGGCAGTCGAACCACAGGGACCGGTTGTCGATGTAGAACTCGTCGAGTTGCTGCTGCAGCTCGATGTCCGCATCGCTTCGTTCAGAAATTTGCCAAAGGCCCGTGAGCCCCGGCGTGACGGAACGGCGCTTGTCCCGAAATTCGCCGTCCATCGCCGAAAGGTGATACTCCGGGAACGGGCGTGGTCCCACAAAGGCCATCTCGCCCGCAATGATGTTTGCCAATTGCGGGAGCTCGTCGATGCTCGATGAGCGCAGCATATGTCCTATAATCGGAAGGACGCGCGGATCGTCCTTGAGCTTGAAGTGGCTCAACCACTCGGCGCGCATGGCAGGGTTGTCTCGGAATAGTGCTTCGAGGCGCTTTTCCGCGTCTTGGTACATCGTCCTCAGTTTCAGGACGTGCACCGGCCTGCCGGACCGTCCTTCCCTGGCATGCCGAAAGAAGACCGGGCCTGGATCGATGGCATAGATTGCGGCCGCTGCCATCGCGATGAATGGCGCGACCACGATCGTTGCAGGGACGGCGATTGCGAGATCGAGGATCCGGCGAACCGGATCCGAGTTGATCGAACTCCCACCGGTGGTGAGGCGAATACCGATCTCTCCGCCGATATCCGCAGGTCGCAATCCACTTACCTTAAGGCTCGGCGTGTCGGACAGCAAAATGATTTCGGCGAACTTCCGACGCATCGCCGGCAAGTCGGACACAAGCGAGCCTGTGTCGCCGGCAATTACCGCAATGGATGGCCCGCCACCCGGCAATGCCTCCAAAGTATCGGAGGAAGAGGGCTCCGGCCTGATGCCATACTGCCAGTGGTCGTTGAAATGTGCCACGAGCGCGGGAGCAAGGTTGCGCCCCCCTATGACAACCGCGCGCTCCCCCCAAATTCCAAGTCTCCAGCACAGGCCACGTGCAAGCCAATGCACAAATGGCTGAACAATCAGCCCGAGACCGAGGAACACAATAATGGCAAGCAGCAGTCGTTCCCCCTCCGGCAGGACAATCGCTGCGAATGCCGCCAGGACAGCCACCTTGACGGCAGCCATAGTGCGCCGCCGCAGATGTTCGTGGTCATGCAGCCGATATCCAGGATAGAGGCCGGCCGATGCGTAAAGAACAATCGCAGCCAGTGCGGCGATCGTGAACGCACGCTCCACGAGCGTGCCCTCCGAACCACTGGGAAGAAAGAACAGGAGAACGAAATAGGCAGTCAGATAGCTGGCAATGTCGCCGGCGACCAGGAAGGACGACGTTGCAAGCCGAGGAAGCTGGCGCCCTAGTGCGACGGGCATATTCAGTCCAGCCGGCGCAAAGGCATCGGCAGTCCTGGCTGCTATGGGCGGCACGGACCCTGCCGGAATCGCCCGCGATGTCATGTCATTTGGTGTGGATGCCTTCGACGGACCCGGTGTCATAGCTGACGGCACAAATATGGACATGACGCTTTTACCCCTCTACTGCATTTGTCCCGACGCGCCCGATTCAGAAATGGCGTCTTCGATCGGAAACTTCCGAAGTCCCAGTCTCTGGAATGCTGACAGTGAGATGAAGGTCGGCACGACGAGCGCATAGCGCCGCCACAGCCGCCGCGGCTCGCACAGAAGACGAAACGCCCATTCGAAGCCGCTTCTTTGAATGAACCTCGGAGCCTGCCGCTTGAGGCCGGCGTGGAAATCGAACGCAGCTCCGACACCGATGAGCATCGATGCTTCCAGACGATCGCGCATGCGCGCCATCCAGAGTTCCTGTTTGGGACTGCTCAGCCCGACCCAGATGATATCGGCGCCCGACCGGTTGAGCCGGTCAGCAATATCCGTTTCCTCCCGCGTCGACAGTTTGCGAAAAGGCGGTGCATAGGAGCCGACGATCCGCGCTTGCGGATATTTTGCGAGAAGGCGCGCCTGCAGTTGTTCGAGCGTTTCGGCCGTTGCGCCATAAAGGAAATGGCGCAAGCCCTTGGCGCTGCCGGCATCGAAAACGGATAGCATGAGATCTGGTCCATAGACCCTGTCGCTTTCGGCATGACCAGCATGTCTCAGCGCCCAAACAAGCGGCATGCCGTCGGGGGTTACGAGGAACGCCCGGTTATGGATCGACCGGAGCTCGGGATCATCCTGACATCGGACGATGCCGTGTGCGTCGCGAACGCATACATATTCCTTCCTGCCGTCTTCGACCGCTTTTTGAATAAATCCCGTCGCGCTTTTGAGATTGACTGCCGAGACGCGAACACCAAGGACATTCGTCCATCCTAAAGAGCCCCCTGGATGAAGAACTGAAGTTGGGCTGCTGCCTACTGATTGTTTTCTCATGACCTACGCTTTCGCGACTGAAACTGTCATCAGAATATCCCGGCAGGTCGATTGCCTCCATACTTGCCGCTCCAGCTATTGGACGTAGAAGAGACTTCACGTTTACGTCTTACGCCGGGATGGCGTACGATATTCGAAGTAAGTCTACGTACCCCATGGCTTGCCATGTTGCTCTTTTTGATGACCGAAGAGCTGCAGAAGATATTCGCTCGCGCGAACAAAGCCGGGGAGGATCGTGTTCTATCGCCAGAATCGGAATGAACTCGCCGGCGACATTGAAGGTTCGACCGAAATCTCATCTCAAGGGTCTGGTAAAGGCCTTGCTAGAGAAGAGCCTGCGCGTACGAGCTGGCAATGCCATCATCTTTGATGTGCGGATCGAACATGCCCGGCAAATGCCGACGCTGGTTGACAGGAGCCAGCAGATCTTCGAGGCGATCTGGCTGCGGCTTCGCCTGACCCTCAAAAGGCCTTCGCCTTGACGCGATTGATCATTCGACGGATCGGCAGATCCCGGCGAACATTATCGCCGCAGAACACCGCTCGTCGCGGGGCGCGCGCCTTTTGTTACTCGGGCGGCGCGGCCACGCTCCCGGTGTCCGCCCCAGCCTTCTGAAGATCGCCTAGACTGCCAAATTCTCCCGAACGCATGATCCTCGGATCTATTCGGAAGCTCTTGTCGTTCAAGTTGCCGCTGTAGCGGTTGCGCGCGAATTGCACAAATCCAAGCCCAAGATCGGGAGCGTTGACGTACGCGACAATGCCGCTGTCACTGTCAACCGATACAACGTTCTCCTCAATACGATTGGGGCGTGCCCACGGTGGACGCCAACCCCTGCCGGTACCGTCATCAACGCGAAAAGCAGCGCCCGATCCGTTCGTGATGACGTTTCCCGCCACCAGGTTGCTCCAACCGCCATTGATACCGATCGCCGCGACGTTGCCCGAGAGCGTATTTCCCTCGATGCGCAGCCCGCTCGCCTTCCCATCCGTATAGATCGCCCAGCTGATAGGGGACGGCCATTCACCGGTATTTTCATATCCGGGAGGCCAGAACGTCCCATCGGCCCTGTTCATGAGATGACCGGTGCCGGTCACGAGATTGGAGCGGATGGTGCTGTTCAGAGGGTCGGCCTGCTCGCCCATCATCTTGATGGCACCGCCATCTGCCGTCTGCTGATTGGCGTTATGGATCACGTTGTGCTCGATGACAGCGTTATAGACGGCGTCATTGGAACCCCACAGCGAACCGCCGGCGATTCCGAACTGCGCCGTGTTTTCGATCAGATTGTCGGCGATCCTGACATTGTCAGCCGCCTGAAACCATATTCCGGCGGTTTCAATGTAAACCTTTCCGATGTCATGGATATGGTTTGAAAGGATTCTGGCGCCGTTCGACTTGCCGAAGGTGCCATAATTTGTGCCGACGTAGATCCCGTTGCCAGCCACATCCGCAATCACATTGGCGGCAATCAACGCATCCTTGCTTTCCGTCACATGGATCCCGACGCCGACATTCTCGATGCTGTTGCCGACAATCTTGACGCCATCAGCGTGTTCGATCCGAATGGCGCCAAATCCTCTGGTTTCCGTATAGAACTTGCCGCTGCCTTCGGGAGCTCCATCTCTAAACTCGAACCCTGATACAACCATCCCGCTGGCCCCATCCAACTTGAAGAATGTCGGCAGGATGCCAGCAACGACGACGGAATTGGGCAACGACTGATCGACAGGGATATAATGAAGCTCGCCCGCGACAAGGTCGTACCACCACTCTCCGGGAGCATCGAGCAAGGTCTTGGCTCCGGCAAGGAAATAGCGGCTGCCTTCTGCGGTAAAGAAATAGCCTGTGCCTTTCGTATGGACAGTCCGGCCGGCGTCATCGATGGATACAACGGGGAGCGTATCATTGCCCCACTGGCTTCCGGGTTGATACCCCCCAACGATGTCCACGACCAGTCCACTTGTATCACCCACTGCCGGAAGATCGCCGGCATGGAAACAAAAGCCCGTGTTTCCTTCCGACGCGTCGACGGTAGGCTGGCACTTTGCGGCAAACAACCATCCCTTGCGTGGATCGCCATCAGCGGGGGCGTTGGGGAATCGAGCTCTGGTTTGGCGTATCCCATCGACGAAAAGGTCACCGACCCCTTCATCCGGCGGCAACTTCAGCGGCGCCGTCCAGCGACCATCGGCTTGCTGCGCGAAGTCGCGCACGCGCGGCCCCCCATGCAAAATCGGCGCTTCATTGCATCTTGCCGTCAGGATCAAGCCCGTATCGCGGGCATCAAAGACGATCGGCTGAGTAAGGTAGTAATCGCCTTTACCCAGCGCGATGGTGTTGGTGCCGCCCTTCTCACGGGCAGCATCACGGGCTCTTTCAATGCTGGCGAAAGGGCCGTCGCCACCCTGCTGAGTTGCGGTCGGAAGGAGGCCACTCCAGGTGTCTTTGCCATCGGGAGAAACGTAAAATATCGTCCGCACCCCGGTGCTGCTGCTCAATTCGTCGCTTAAAGAAGTCCCCTTCAACTTGGCTGACAAAGTCGCGGAAGCTTCCGCGCAAGTCGCCTCCCTGACGAGCACCTGCAGGCGCTCGGGCCCATCTATCTCTGTCCCAACTGGCGCCGGATTGCCGGGCTGGGGAAAGAGCATGACAGGCAAAATGCTCAGGATCCGTCCAAAACGCCGCCTCATGATGTCTGCAACCCGCTCGTAAGGCCATGCGCGGGCGCCTGCCAAGCTGGCGAACGGCTGGTCGAAACGACGGGCGCGTATAGCGAAAACATGATGATGGCTGTGGTAAACAGGATGAAGATGGCGTCATTCTGAACGAAAAAAATACTCTCGGTCAGATTCATCACCGGAATCATGATCGTAAGGACATTGAGCCAGAGCCACCCGTACTGCGGATCATGACAGTGAAGGAACGCGCCCTGGCGAATTGCGTAGGGAAGCATCAGAGCGAACGGAATCATTCCAATGATGCCAAAGCTCAACAGGATATCGCGGTATCCATTATGCGCGTGGGGCGCCGGCCATCCGATTTTTAACCAGATGTGCGTCGCTTCAGGGTTCGCGACTGTCCAGAAAGCCTGGTAACCGTAGCCAAGCAACCAACGATCGGATATTTCGCGGTCAACCAGCTCCCACAATGGCACCCGACCCGTCAAAGTCGCGTCCTTGCCGAGCGCTACAAGGGCCGGAACCAGGAATTCGTGCAGCGAAATCAGAATGCCGACAGACAGCTGAACGAAAAACAGGACGATGACGACGCGGCCAATGCTGCTGCTTCTTTGCAGGAGGGAATAAAAGCCGATCAGGCAATACGCCACTGACGTTGCAATGATCGCGGTCATCGATCCGGAGCTTGCAAGGCAGATCACACCCGCCGCCAACAAGATGAACGCGGTTCGCCGCAGACCGAGCGTGCCGTCGATCAGCACCGCCGTCGCCACCAAGATCATCAGAGCCGCGTACCAGCCCAGGACGTTCTTGTGAATGAAGACGCCCCGCATAGCACCGTCCGGCATACTGGCGAGGCTTGGTGACACCACGGAGATAACCACACTCAGGCCGATACAGGCTCCAAGCGTCACAAATAGCAGGAACAGCAGCTGCCTTGGCGTGAAACGTATCGCCAGGACATAGGAAAGAAGCATGCAAAACAAAAGGCCGATTGCGCGCCTCAAGGTCGTTGGCGGTGATATTGACCACAGAGCAGACAAAAACGGCAAGACGAGCATCAGGGGAAGAATCAGATTTCGTCTGAGCGCCGTTAGAAACTGCGGAAAATTGCGTATCAGGATCACGATTGTAAATGCATAAACAGGAAAGCAAGGAAGACGCAGTATAGATTTGGCAGATTCGCTGAGCGTTCCGTCCGCATCAGCCAGGATAAGTGGCAGAAGAGCGCCTGCCTGAAGAAAAAGGGATATGCCGGCGCCCCAGCATTCTATGGCCCGCCAACTGATGGTTGGTCCGCTGGCAGTTCTGAGGCTATCTACTCTCATTATCCGTCCCGACTGACTTGAACAGACAAGCGGCTGTTGATCGCGGCAGATCAAAAAAACAGGTGTCGGCCTTTGTGGCTGCGCTGCTCTCAAGCAATCATCCGGCCACATCCCCGGTCAACCTGTTCTAGTGAAGGGCGGGCTACGCCTAATGCACCTTCGCTCCACCCAAAGACGATGTTGCGCCTAAGCTTTCAGCCGGCATTTACCCAAAAGGTGGGTCTTCATGCCCGCGAATTGCCCTTAAGAGCAGATGTTGCGCTTGTCCGTTCACCGGTACCGTGGCGATGAATGTCTCGTGAAGCGTGGTGGGTAAGCCGCGGTTCCACTGCAATGAGGCAACAATTCTGACAGAGGCTATCTCTGCAGTCGAAGCCTGGAAGGTTAGGATTACTATGTTTCTGCGTCATGATCCTAGTTCTCTATGCAACACGACCGGCGCTCTGCTCGTCGTGGCATTGTCAGCGGCGATCTCATCGGCTCTGCGCGAGATGCTGTTCGGCCGACATGGTATTTTGAATATCACCATCACCGAGGCTCCAAGCCTCGATGGCTACCTAAAGGTCGACCTCTCAAGCAACTTTGCGCTGCTGCACAGCAGCGCATCGCGGCAACCCGCCTGAGCGCGCCATGGAGCGGCCGGCCCTCAGTGTCCTCATCAATAATTACAACTACGCTCGCTTCGTTGGGCGGGCGATAGACAGCGTGTTGAGCCAGGACGCGCGCAACGTCGAGATAATCGTCGTCGATGACGGCTCTACCGACCAGTCGCGGTCTGTTCTGGAAGTGTATGACAACCGAGTAAAGGTGATCTTCCAGGAGAACGCAGGACAGGCGGCTGCGATCAATACCGCTGTGAGATCAAGCACGGGCGAGATCCTCTGTTTTCTGGATGCTGACGACTGGTGGGCGCCGAGCAAGCTGTCGGCGACGGCTGCAGCGTTCCGCGCAAACCCGCAAGCATCGCTCGTCTATCACCGACTGCAGCCAACGCTTGTCGATGGCACGCCGACTTCCAAGCCGATCCCTCGAACCCTGTGTTCGGGCGCTTTGTCGCCGCTACTCACCAGATCGGCTGGCTGGTGGCCTTTTCCGATGACGTCAGCCGTCGCGGTACGGCGTAGCGCATGGAATGCTGCCGGCAGCATTCCCGAACAATTCCGCATATCGGCCGACGCCTGGCTCGTGGGGATCTATCCGTTTCTGGGGGACGTCATTGCCATGCCGGATCCGCTTGGATTCTACCGCATCCACAATAACAACTGGTATCGCTCGACCGAGGATGCCACCACGCTAAGGAGGCGGATGACGCACTGGCAGCGTACCGTTGAAGCGACGAACCTGTTTCTCTCAACCCATCAACTGCCGGCAAGACTACGTCTGACGGATCACCATCCCTATCGCATCGCGTCGGCAAAGCTGCAGGGAGCCGATACACGCACCCGGTTCAAGCTTGCCGTCGAAGGCCTCTTCTTTGCCGGCGAACCGAACCTGCTCCGACGGACGCGCGATAGTTTGCGCTCTGCGCGCGGCCTGTCACGGCTCGGCCTGGACGTCGGCTTGTCGGAGGCAGCGAAATGAAGGCGCTGCTATTGGTTTCCGAACTGGAAGACTATACCATCTCCTTCGCCAGCGGCGTTGCCCAACACCTGAACGTTGTGCTTGCCGTGCCTCGCCGGCGCTATGCACATCTCGCCTCTTCTTTCGATCCGGCTGTCGATCTGCACCTTCTGGACTGGCCGAGACACCGTTCTCTCTCCAATCCCTGGTTTCTCTACCAGCTTACGCGTCTGATCCGGCGGGAACAGCCAAACCTCATCCATCTCCTCAGCAATTCTACGCTTTGGCTGAACCTTGCCGTGCCGTTCTGGCGCCCGATCCCGCTTGTGACGACCGTTCATGACGTGGAAATCCATCCCGGCGATTCCGATACGCGTACGCTGCCCGACTGGGCCCCCGAATTGATGGTGAAACAATCCGGACATGTTGTCGTCCACGGCG
Organism: Rhizobium sp. NZLR1b; assembly: GCF_019685155.1. NCBI lineage: Bacteria > Pseudomonadati > Pseudomonadota > Alphaproteobacteria > Hyphomicrobiales > Rhizobiaceae > Rhizobium > Rhizobium sp. NZLR1b. Next base: position 8,223 of record NZ_JABDWC010000030.1, on the reverse strand, counting down.
AGGGACTGAAGCGGCTTGTCCTCGATCGATATTCAAAATCGCCGGACTGTGTCCATGTCCTGTCGCATCCCTCCATCCTTCGCTATGCGGAACTCGCGCGGCGACAGAAGATGGCACCGCGCGAAGCGGATGGTACCATACGCGTCCTGCTCTTCGGACGGATTTTCGCCTACAAGGGCCTGGAACATCTGGTTCGGGCCGAGGCGATGCTCAAGGACGCCCTTCCCAACCTGCGCATCACGGTCGCAGGCCGTGGCGACAATCCGCTGATATTCCAGCCGCTTATGGGGGATGCCGGCCGCTACGACATTCGCAATCGTTTTATCGAGGATGCAGAGGTCGCCCAGCTTTTCCTGGACACCGACATTGTCGTGCTTCCCTATACTGAAGCATCCCAAAGCGGTGTACTCAACCTTGCTGCCGCATTTGGCAAACCGGTGATCGTCACGGATGTCGGCGAGTTGCGGGGCACCGTTCAGCCCAACGGGTTGGGAATGGTGGTCCCTCCCGGAGATGCCAAAGAGCTCGCGGCAGCAATCAGGACATTGGCAGACAACGGCGAACTGAGAAACAATTTCGGCGCCAATGCGCTCGAATGGGCCAAAGGACCGAATTCGCCTGAACGGGTCGGCGCCCAGGCCGCGGCCGTTTATCGGGAGGTGATCGGGTCATGCTGATGGAGGCCGTGACGGACAGAAGTCGAATGGCACTACGGAGCACGGCCAGCGTCCGCCACTATGTTCCGGGCGGCTGCGAGAACGGCGGCGGCATTGGCAGGCTGGTCGGCTATATAACAGAGACAGCGAACGAGACCGGCACCGAACATTTCGTCACCGATACCAGAGGGGCTCGATGGTCCAAGGTGACGTCACCCGCACGCCTGCTCGGCGCCATCCTGACGATGGCAAAGGACCGGATTGTCGCGCCGGCCCGCATTCACCATATCCATATCGCCGGCCGCGGCAGCACCTCCCGAAAACTGATCCTGACCGAGGCTGCCCGTTTGTTCGGGTGCTGCCACATATTGCACCTGCACGACTACGACTATGCCGGCGACTTTGCGCAACGCTCGCCGCGCCAGCAACGGCTCATCCGTCGGATGTTTCAGAATGCCGATTGCGTTGTGGCGCTCGGCCGGCGCGATCGCATGACGCTGACCACACTTCTGGGCGTTGACGAGCGTCGCACGGTCGTTGCCCATAATTGCGTCCCCGATCCCGGGGCGCACGATATTCGCGTCGGCCAGACACCGCTGATCGTATTCCTCGGCCGGTTGAGCGAACGCAAGGGCGTCACGGAGCTTTTGTTGGCCCTGAGCCACCCGCTCATGAAAGAACTCCAGTGGCGGGCTGTACTGGCAGGCGACGGACCTGTCGAGGATTATCGCCGTCAGGCTGACGCCATGGCGCTTTCCGATCTGGTAGAGATGCCCGGCTGGCTCGACGCCGGTGAGGCGCGAGCCCTGTGTGCGCGTGCAGATATCCTGGTTCTGCCTTCGCACGCCGAAGGTCTGGCAATGGCCCTGCTCGAAGGGCTGTCCCACGGGCTCGCGGTCGTCACCACGCGTGTCGGAGCGCATGACGAAGTCATTACCGACGGTGAAACCGGGATTTTCGTGCCCGTCGGAGATCCGAATGCCTTGGCTGCAGCCATGGCGAAACTGGTGACCGATCCAGAAACCTGCATCCGCCTCTCAGTCCGGGGGCGCACGCATTACCTCAACCATTTCAGCATGAAGGCCTACATGCGGTCGCTCGAGAAACTATACGAAACCGTTTCCGCGAAACCTCAAGCAATGGTTGGCGCACGATGACGATTTCCACTCTTCCGCCGGACCGCAATCTTCCGATCTCGCCGATGCGCTATGACCCACGCTTTCAGGTAGAGACCAAGGCGGACAACTTCGATCTGGCATCCATTTACCGTCTCGTTCGCCGAAGAATGATCATGATCATCACGATAACCATGCTGCTCATGGCGCCCGCGGCGATTATGATCTTTGGGCTGAAGCCCACCTACCAGGGCTGGGCCCGGTTGATTGTCCACCAGCCCCTCGCAACATCGCTTGATACGGACGATGCCAACCACAGTGATCTACTTGACGCGAAATCGGAGACTGAGCGGCTTCTATCCAGAAGTATCGCAGAGCGAGTTGTCCGCGAACTGCAGCTTGACGTGCGGGAGGAATTCAATCCAGCGCTGCGGGAGACCTCGTTCATCGAAAGGATCCGGACAAAGGTGCGCGCCCTGTTCGACACAAAAAACCCCACCTCGCCTTTACGGGACAACATCAACGCCATCATCCCGGAATATTTTAGGGCGCTCGGCGTGTGGCATGAAGATAAGAGTGACGTTATCCAGATCAGCTTCAATTCGACTGATCCTGAACTCGCAGCCGCGGTTCCGAACCGGGTCATCGGCATTTACCTCGATGAGCGGAAGGAGAGTGTCCGTGGCCGCCTGGATGCGGCGGAAGAGTGGATACGACAGCGCATCACGGAACAGCAGGTTCGCGCTGACACTTCTCGAGACGCTGCCCGCAACTATCAAGAATCGATGGACGTCGTCTCGAAAGAGGACGCTCAGGAGGAACGGATCAAGTCATTTCTGGAACTCACTGGCCGAGAAGGGAAAATCGAAGAAAGCCGGGTTGAGGTAGAGGCGGCGATCTCGACGCTGGAAACAGCCGATAACGCTTCGGTCGCAGCGCAGAACATCGTCGTCCCCGACAGCATTGCCATAAAGCAACGCGATCTTCGCGGACAGGAACAGGATCTCGCCCGTCTTCTCGAGACATATGACGGCAATGCCGACGCCGTGGTGGAGCTACGTGGAGAGATCCAAGAATCCCGTGCCGATCTCGAACTTGCGACCAAACAATATCTCCAGACAATGCGGATCAAGCTCGTCGCACTTGATCATGAAGCTGAAGCAGTACAATCCAGGTTGGTTGTTGCTAATGAAAAACGCATACGCGATGCGCTGGTGCAGACGGAATTGTTGCGACTTCAGAAGATCGCGGAAAAGGAACAAACGGCACTCGACAAGCTTGAGAACCAGCGCCGTGACCTCGCCGCGAGGGCCCTGCTGCCGGGGGCGGAGTTGGAAGTTTTAACACCGGCTACAGTGCCGCTTGCATCACAGGGACGTGGACGGCTTTCCTATCTGGTGGGCGCCCTCCTGGCCGCAATCTCGGCCGCCATAACGGCCGCTTTCGTGATCGAAATGTGGGACCGGACGGTCCGGAGCTTCGACCAGATATCTGGAATGGCGCGCACGATACCGGCTGGACTTATCCCGCGTCTGGCGCGAAGGGAACATTCGAAGACGATGTTCACACATATACCGGTCCCGATGTTTGACGAAGCAATCCGTACGGTGGTGCTTTCACTCAAGCAGTCCAATGGCGGTAAGTTGCCGAACAGCATCGTCGTTACGTCGGCTCACAGCGGGGACGGCAAGTCGCTTGTCGCGCGATCGCTGGCTATCGAACTTGCCGCCGCCGCGATTCCGGTGCTGCTGGTCGATGGCGACCTTCGGCGGGGAAAACTCGATTCGTTTTTCAGGTCGGAGCTAACGCACGGATTGAACGAATTCCTGAATGGTCAAGCCGATTTCCGCGACATCGTCTACCACCATCCAAGCGGTATCGATTTCATTCCGTCTGGAAATTTCAGTCTCCAGCGGCGCGTCCGTCCGAACGGCCTCGCAGAAATCATCGAGATGGCGGGCGCGGCCGGCCAGGTTGTCATCTTCGACAGCGCGCCTGTGCTCGCCTCGACAGATACCGTGCATTTGACTGCCCTGGCGGAAAGAACACTGGCAATCGTTGGATGGGGAAAGACGAGCCGCCGCGCCGTCGAGTTCAGCCTGCAGCAAATGAAAAGCTCGCGGAACTCGGAAATCGTTGTCGCGATCAACAAGGTAAATCCCGAAAAGCACGCACTGTATAACTTCAGCGACTCGGAGCTTTTTTCAAAATCCCTGATGAAATACTACAAACTCAAAGTGTGAATACATCACACGCACTGATTAAATGCTCATTTTTTGAAATTGCACGAACTACACAGCATAATTTGCTTCTGCATTGGCATCCAAGTTGGAGGACCCATGGATACGAGAATGAGAGAGAACCGAAAAGTTGCGCTGATTACCGGTATAACAGGTCAGGACGGCGCGTATCTGGCCGAAATGCTCTTGGAGAAGGGCTATATCGTTCACGGCCTCAAGCGACGCTCATCGTCCTTCAACACCAGTCGTATCGAGCATCTCTACGAGGATCCCCACATCGAGAATCCTCGCTTTATTCTGCATTTCGGGGACATGACCGATTCAACGAATCTCATCCGTGTCGTTCAGGAAACGCAGCCGGACGAGATCTATAATCTCGCCGCACAGAGCCACGTTCAAGTCTCTTTCGAGACGCCGGAATACACGGCTAACGCGGATGGAACCGGCACTCTTCGGCTACTTGAAGCAATTCGCCTCCTGGGGCTGACCAAAAAGACCCGCTTCTATCAAGCGTCCACCTCAGAGCTCTACGGCAAAGTCCAGGAAGTCCCGCAGAGCGAAACGACGCCTTTCTACCCCCGATCACCCTACGCGGCGGCCAAGCTCTACGCCTATTGGATTGTGGTCAATTATCGCGAGGCATACGGCATGCACGCCTCGAACGGCATTTTGTTCAATCATGAAAGCCCAATCCGCGGCGAAACATTCGTGACACGCAAGATCACCCGGGCGGCGGCGGCGATCCATCTTGGCCTGCAGGAAAGGCTCTATCTCGGCAATCTGGATGCCAAGCGCGACTGGGGACATGCACGAGAATATGTCCGCGGCATGTGGCTGATGCTGCAACAGGACGAACCGGAGGATTATGTCCTGGCGACAGGCGAAACGCACTCGGTTCGTTCCTTTGTCGATAAGGCTTTTGCCAAGGTGGGCATGCCAATTGATTGGCGTGGGAACGGGGTTGAGGAAAAGGGATACGATAAGACATCCGGTCAGTGTGTGGTGGAGATCGATCCAGCTTACTTTCGTCCGACTGAAGTTGATCTTTTGATCGGCGATCCGACGAAGGCGCACACCAAGCTTGGCTGGAAACACGAGACCAGCCTTGATCAGCTGGTTGCGGAGATGGTTCGCGAGGATCTGAAAGTCATGGCACGAAATGTTCCGTCGCTAGGCGCAACCAAAGGCTTTGCTCATGCCTGAGGTGATCTACAGCCTTGCCGGAAAAAGGGTCTATGTCGCGGGCCACCGCGGCATGGTGGGCTCTGCGATCGTGCGGCGTCTCGCTTCCGAGGGTTGCGAGATTTTGACGGCCACCCGCGCCGAGGTCGACCTCAGACGGCAGGAGCAGGTGGAGGCCTGGATGAGTAAGAATCGTCCCGACGCCGTCTTCCTGGCTGCGGCGAGGGTCGGCGGCATTCTGGAGAACGCTACCTATCCGGCCGACTTTCTTTACGACAACTTGATTCTCCAAGCGAACGTCATCCACGCAGCCCATAGAACTCACGTCGAAAAACTGATGTTTTTGGGCTCGTCCTGCATTTATCCGAAATTCGCCGACCAGCCGATCGTGGAGGACTCCCTTCTGACTGGATCGCTTGAGCCCACGAATGAATGGTATGCGATCGCCAAAATTGCCGGATTAAAGCTCTGCCACGCCTATCGCAAACAGCACGGTAGAGATTTCATCTCGGCCATGCCGACCAATCTTTATGGTCCCGAGGACAATTTTGACCTCGGGTCAAGCCATGTCATGCCGGCGCTCATACGCAAGGCGCATGAAGCCAAGGTCAACCAGCAGCAAGAGATCTGCATCTGGGGTACTGGCACGCCGCGGCGCGAATTCCTGCATGTTGACGATTGTGCCGACGCCTGCCTCCATCTCATGAAGACCTATTCCGCCGAAAGTCATGTGAATGTCGGTTCCGGCGAAGACATTTCCATCCTCGAATTGGGACAACTCGTCTCCAAGGTCGTTGGCTTCGAAGGCAAGATCAAGCACGACCTCACCAAGCCAGATGGAACGCCACGTAAACTCTTGAGCATCGACAAGCTTCGCGCTCTCGGCTGGTCTCCCAAGATCGGTCTGAAGGAGGGTATCGAAGACGCCTATCGCTCTTTCCTTGACGGTCATTATCTCGAACGCAGCAACAGGATTATTTCCGGCGACCTGGTCGGCCAAAGCGACATCGGTATTGAGAGAGCCGAGACTTCGGCGCTGCATGCGTCCACGCTCTCTTCGGTCGCACATCATCCTCGCGCATAGCGAATTTGCGCGAGGCACAATGAGCTTTTGTCTCGGGGGGGACGCATATGCGGGGATGGAGCAAACAATGCGACCGGTAGAAATCAGGATTGTAGCGCTCATTTTCCTGATAGTCGTGTGGGCGCTGATTATCGGTGCGGCAATGGATTTTTTCGCGGTCGAGATGCCGATATCGCTTGTCGCTCTATTAAACGGATAACCACGTCGGATGGCTCCACGAGATCGCCTTCGGCCGGGCTGTCGGACGACGATTGCTACGGTAAAGTCGGCAGGCGCGGCCGCACCCACATGCAAACCGTTGCTCGAGCCAGTTTGCCAAACCAGCTCCGACTTTGCCGGGCTGCGCCTTGAGACAGGGTGGTTTCTGGAGCAATAGAATCAGTTAGTTACGCGCATCCACAGGAAAAATTGTTACGAGCATCGACCGGAAGCGTGGTACACAATCGAAATGGTGCTTTAGAACAGGATGATTTTAGGCCCGGTCGGCCTAAAATCTGAATCCTGTTCTACATTAGATAGTTAGAGCATGATGTCATGAGAAAACCGCTCACACTTTTCGGCATCATGCTCCAGGGAAGACGATCATGCGGTATCTTCGATCAGGGCCGCGTCGGCTTCAAACCCAGGACATGGGTGCCCCGCGCGCCAAAACAATTGGCCTCAGGTCCGGTGAAATCGCCGATCGAAATATTCGCGTCATTCTGGAAGCCATCCGCCGCCATGGTCCGTTGACGCGGATGGAGCTTGGCCGGCATAGCGGCCTGTCAGGCCCCGGCATCACCAATATTCTTCGCCGATTGGCCGACCAAAAGCTTGTCACCTCCCATCGCCGCAGCGGTCCCGGTGGCGGGGCGACCGCCACCGAGTTCGCCTTGCGTCCGGAAGGCGCCTTTTCGATCGGCGTCAAACTCCGCCAGCGGCGCGGCGAGATCGTGCTCATCGATCTCAGCGGCCAGGCTCATGATCGGGTCTATTTCAGCCTGGGCCCCACAGACAGGGTCGGCGCGGTGCACGCCGCCGTCAAGGACATCGCCGATCGCCACGCCGCCATGCCGATCCTCGGCCTTGGCATCGCCGCCAACGATTGGACGGACGAGCAAAGCGATCAAATCGCTGCACTGTCGGCGATCGCCCGTCCCTATGCCGAGAACGAGTGCACCGCGAGCCTACTCGCAGAGCGCACGATCGGCAGCTCTACGCGGGAGGGCGGGCTGGCGATGATCATCATCGATGACGACGTTCAGGCTGGTTTTCTCATTCGCGGCATTCCCTATTCCGGCGTCCACGGCAGGGCGGGCAGCATCGGCGAAATGCTGACCGGCCCCGACAATGTCCAGCTGAACACCGTCGTCGGTTTCGAGTCCCTGCGGTCGAGGATCGGCGACCAGGAATTCACGCGCTTGCTGGACGGGGAAGAATTCTCCTCGCCATCATTGTCGCAATGGATACGCGAGGCCGCCGGCCATCTGCTCGACCCGATCATCGCCATGGCCGGCTTTCTTGCGCCCAGCGTCGTCATGATCGGGAGCGATTTGCCACAAGGCGTGATCGAAGCCCTGATCCATCAACTTTCCATCGAGCGGCGCGACACCTCGACGAGGCCGTTGCTGACACCATGGATTTCGCCGATGAAACCGGCGAGCTTCAGCGGCGGCGGGGTGGCACTCGGTGCCGCCCTCCTGCCCTTCCTCAACACTTTACTGCTGCCGCCAGCTTCCGCCTGACGCCATTGCGTATCATGCATCACGCTAGCAGGCTGCTGAAATTCGCTCTGCGTTGGCGCAGTTGCTTGCTGTGGGTCTGATTTTTTTACAGACTGGCTGTCGTGCGGTGGGATTTTGGCCGATTGAGGCGGGTTTTCTGGCCATATCGGCTTATTGATCTCCCTCAAGACACACTTCGCCCGTCGATCCGATCAATTTGGGAAGGCGGATGATGTTGTACGC